>DATKIS010000656.1:0-3006 GCA_035543975.1 Pyrinomonadaceae bacterium | reverse complement strand
GCTCTCGTTGATGAGGCTTACCTCAGGTTAATTGACCAGAAGCGTGTGCAATGGAAGAACCGGGCCCATTTCTTTGCCATCTCAGCACAGTTGATGAGACGCATTCTGGTCGATCACGCGCGCAGCCATCATTACGCCAAGCGCGGTGGCGGCGCCGGCAAGGTGTCGCTTGATGAGGCCATGATCGTGTCACCTCAGCGGGGTGCGGACTTAATCGCGCTGGACGAAGCGCTCACCGGCCTGGCAGACATTGATCCGCGGAAGAGTGAGATTGTCGAGATGCGTTTCTTTGGTGGACTGAGCGTGGAAGAAACGGCAGAAGCCCTGAAGCTTTCAACAAGAACGGTGATGCGCGAGTGGAGCCTGGCGAAGGCCTGGCTCTATCGCGCCCTCAACAATGAAGCCTGAGCAGTGGCAACAAATCAATCGACTGTATCACTCCGCTCTCGAGCGTGAGCCGGCGTGGCGCGGAGCCTTCCTCGATGAAGCGTGCGCCGGTGACGAGTGGTTGCGCAGAGAAGTCGAGGGGCTAATCGCCGCCAACGAGCAGGCAGGTAGCTTTATTGAATTGCCGGCCTATGCCGTCGCTGCTGAGATGCTAATTGGTGAGAAGCAATCACTGGTGGGCGCGTCCATCAGTCACTACAAAATTATTGAACTGCTCGGCGTGGGCGGCATGGGTGAGGTTTACCTTGCGCAGGACACTACCGTGTTGGATCGCACCGTCGCCATCAAGGTCCTGCCTCCGGCGGTTGCTTCTGACCCAAAACGAATGCAGCGCTTTGTTCAGGAAGCCAAAACTGTTTCGGCGCTCAATCACCCTAACATTCTAACCATCCACGAATCTGGGCAAGAGGGTGCGACGAGCTTCATCGTTACCGAGCATGTTGATGGCTCCACGCTGCGCGAATATCTGAGACCATCGCAGCGCGGCAGCAATTCCTTAAACACACTCCGGCCGAAACTGCACGACGTCCTGGAAATTACGGCGCAGATTGCGGCGGCGCTCGATGCCGCGCACGAAGCCAAAGTGGTTCACCGCGACATCAAGCCCGAGAACGTTATGATCCGCAGTCGTGATGCAATCGTCAAAGTGCTGGACTTCGGACTGGCCAAAACAACCGAAGAGTCCGTCGCAGGTCAGATCGATTCTGAAGCCCGAACCAGAGCGATGAACACTGAGCCGGGAGTAGTGGTGGGCACGGTAATCTATATGTCGCCCGAGCAATCCGCCGGGTCGGCGCGAGTGGACCATCGCACCGACATTTGGAGCCTGGGCGTCGTGCTCTATGAAATGATCGCGGGGCGCGTACCGTTTGCAGGCACAGACGTGCACCGGCAAATCATCGCGATTCAGGAGACTAATCCGCCGCCCCTCTCGAGATACGCGGAAGGAGTTCCTGACGGTTTAGAAGTTATCGTCGCGAAAGCCTTGGCGAAAGATCCCAACCAGCGATATCAAACAGCGAAGGACCTGCTCATCGATTTGCGAAACCTGAGCCGCAAGCTCGAGGTTGATGCCGAGATCGAGAGGACAGCGCCGCCGGAGTTTCGAAGTGTCAAGACAAGCAGTCAGGACGAGATCACAGTGGTGACTGCCTCCGGATCCGCGCCGGCAACCGCTCGAGCCCGCACTGCGAATGCTTCTAATGCCCAATACATCGTCTCAGGAATCAAGCGGCACAAGCTAGCGGCGGCTGGCGTCCTTGCGATTGTGACAGTCGCCGCCGTCGCGTTTTTCTTTTACCACAACCGCGCGCCAGCCCTGACCGAGAAAGACACCATTCTGCTCACCGATTTTACCAACACCACTGGCGATGTAGTCTTTGATGGCACGCTCAAGC
Source organism: Pyrinomonadaceae bacterium (assembly GCA_035543975.1). Lineage (GTDB taxonomy): Bacteria > Acidobacteriota > Blastocatellia > Pyrinomonadales > Pyrinomonadaceae > PSRF01. Next base: position 1,162 of record DATKIS010000656.1, on the reverse strand, counting down.
AAGGGCTGGCAGTGCATCTGGGGCAATCGCCGTTCTTAAATCTCTTTGGGGACGACCGGGTGCGCGAGACGTTGCGCTTGATGAACCTCTCGCCGGATGAACGCGTGACGCCAGTCATTGGCCGCGAGATCTGTCAACGCAAGGGGGTGAAAGCCATGCTGACCGGCTCGATTGCAAGTCTTGGGCGCAATTACGTGATCAGCCTCGAAGCGGTCAACGCGCAAACAGGGGACGTGCTGGCGCGCGAACAAAGCGAGGCCGAGGGGAAGGAACAGGTGCTGCGGAGTTTGGGCGAGGCGGCGACTCGGTTGCGCGAGAAGCTGGGCGAATCGCTCAGCTCGATTCAGAAGTTTGATGCGCCGCTTGAGCAGGCAACAACCTCATCTCTGGAGGCGTTCAGAGCCTTCTCCTTGGGAATTGAGCAGATTTTGAAAGGCAAGTATTTTGAAGCGATTTCGTCCAATAAACACGCCATTGAACTCGATCCCAATTTCGCCTTCGCCTACATCGGGCTGGTAGCAGGCTACTATAACACCGGGCAACCAGGGCTTGCGGCTGAAGCGGCACAGAAGGCCTTTGAGTTGCGCGAGCATGTCAGCGAGCGCGAGAAACTTCGCATCAGTTATCGGTACTACCTGAACGTAACAGGAGAAATAAATAAATCGATCGAGGCGATGGAATTGTATAAGCAGACGTATCCGCGCGATTCTATCCCGCGCACCAACCTGGGAGCCCAATATGCCTCACTTGGGCAGTACAAGAAGGCTATCGAAGAATACCGTGAAGCCGTTCGCCTTAACCCAAGCAGTAGCCTCACACTCGCGGCCTTATCAGATGTTCTGATGAGGCTGAATCGCTTTGAAGAGGCCAAGGCGATGGGCGACCAATCAATTACGCAGGGATTCGATGGCACTCGTGTTCACAATGTCCTTTATAACCTCGCCTTCATCAACGGGGATGGTGCCGCGATGCAGCAACAGGTCGACTGGGCGAAAGCCAGGCCAGGTGAATATGCCCATTTGAAATGGCAAGCCGACAGCGCTGGCTTTGCTGGTCAGTGGCAGAAGGCGCGCGAACTTAATCACCGCGCGACTGATTTGACTGAGCAACGAGAGTTGGGGGAAGAGGCCGAAGAGACTTTATCATCGAAGGCCGAACTGGC
>DATKIS010000655.1:0-3378 GCA_035543975.1 Pyrinomonadaceae bacterium | reverse complement strand
AGAATCCGCCGCTGAACTTGACGCTCAATGAAGTGGCCTTTAGTGGGCGAGGCGCCCTTTCACATCTTGGGATTCAAGTCGGCTCAACCGAAGACGTGCTGAGAACGCGTGAGAAATGGGTCGAAGCGGGGCTCCTGACGCGCGACGAAATGCAGACAGATTGTTGCTACGCTACCCAGGACAAAAGCTGGGTGCGCGACCCTGACGGTAACGAGTGGGAAGTATTCGTCGTGCTGAAGGACAATCTTTCGGAAACCGCCCCCTGCGAATGTGGGGAGAAAGTAACTGAAGCAGAAGCCAAACCTGGCGTTGCCTCAACCGTGGCTTCGGCCTCGTGCTGCGCTCCCGCTATGGTCGGAATCGAACGATGATCATTTCATCTGATCACGACTGAGTTTCCAGGAGCGATAGATGGACGACCGACGTAAGATCTTGATTCTTTGCACGGGTAACTCAGCGCGCAGTCAAATGGCCGAAGGACTGCTAAGAGACAAGGGTGGAAACCTGATTGAGGCAGCAAGTGCTGGAGTGGCCCCAACTCGTGTCCGACCTGAGGCTATCCTGGCAATGAAGGAGATCGGCATCGACATATCTAACCATCGTTCGAAGTCGGTCGACGAGCTAATCACTCAATCCTTTGATTATGTAATTACCGTTTGCGATAGCGCGAACGAGTTATGCCCGGCTTTTCCTGGCCGCTGTCGCCGAATTCACTGGAGTATTGACGACCCAGCGGCGGTTTCAGGTGATGGTCAAAAGGTGATGGGAGCATTCCGGCGGGCCCGCGACGAATTAAGTGAACGGTTGGATAGGTTCATCGAGACTGAGATGAACTTAGTCGGCTAGCCAAGACGAAAGGCCCGGTTCCCAATTTAGGGCCGGGCCTTTCGCCTGACTCACGAATCCCAAGCGAGTTACTGCACTTTATTCCTTAACTCCTGGCGTTCTTTCATTCGTTGTTCACGGTTTGCTTTGCGTTCTTTTTGACGTTGCTCGATTCGGGCTTTCTGTTCGGACGTCAAGACCGCCGCCGTCTCAGCTCGAACGCCTTCCATTGCTGTGCGAATTTCTTCATGCAGGGCCTTTGCCCGTGCTCCATCTTCCGCACTAAAGGTTCCGGCAATTCTCTTCTCACGCAGCTTCGACAGTTCGTCACGCTGACTTTTGGTTGCTTCCAGCCGGCGCTGAGTAATTGAGCGGATCTGTGCTCGTTGGGCCTCGGTGAGGTCAACTCCCCGAATTGCGTCACGAAGCCCGGGTCCCCTTCGGCCCATTCTTTCGCGCCCACTGTGTCGGCGCATTCCTTCTAATTGCCCACGAAGTTTCTCTCTGCGTTCCAGCCGTTCTTGCTTGAGGGTTCCCTCCTGGGTCGTGGTCGTTGTTTGAGTTTGCTGGCCAAAGGCGGCCATGCTAACAGTCAAAATGATTCCCGATATCCCGAGTAAACTTTTTCTTAAAGACATTCTTCTTCCAACTCCTTTAGCTTTTTTCCTTGGATAAACACCATTTTTCGGGGAGTCTAAGGTCGTTCCGCAAATTTAGACGTCCCAGCGATTGAGTTAGTTTGGAAAGAATCAAAGTATGAAGATCAGAGTATTGACTTCTCTTGCAAAGCAGAGTACTTTACGCTGCAAAGGCAAGGACTCATTCGAGACTATCTCGATCTCAGAGTCCCATCGTACCATTATCGTGAGTAGTAAAAATCTGAACTGACACGTTACAATATCTGACGCAAAAATGGATCTCCTCGATAACATAAACTCTCCCGCAGACTTGCGGCGACTTCCGTTAGACAAGTTGCAGCAGGTAGCCGACGAGATTCGGCAATACATACTCGAAACCATGTCGCGTATCGGCGGCCATACCGGTGCCTCACTGGGGGCGATCGAATTGGCCGTGGCACTACACTATGCCTTTGAGACGCCCACGGACCGGCTGGTCTGGGATGTCGGGCATCAGGCTTACGCCCACAAGATTCTGACCGGCCGGCGTGACCTGCTGCCTACCATCAAACAATATGGGGGTATTAGTGGCTTCCTGCGTCGCGACGAGTCTGAGTATGACATGTTTGGCGCCGGCCACGCTTCGACCTCGCTTTCGGCCGCTCTCGGAATGGCGGTAGCGCGCGACAAAAAGGGCGACGACCATCACGTAGTTGCCTTGATTGGCGACGCTTCACTGGCAGGCGGCATGGCGATGGAAGCGATAAACCAGGCCGGGCATCTCAAGAGCCGTTTGATCGTGGTTCTCAATGACAATGAAATGTCGATTGCACCGGCGGTTGGAGCTCTAACCGGTTATCTAAATCGCATTCGAGGCGCTCACGGTTATCACCGTGTGAAAGAGGAGGTTGAAGAAACCTTGCTGGCAATTCCCTCGTTGGGCGAACGCCTGCATCATGCCGCGAAGACGGTCAAAGACGCGATCGCAGCTGCAGTGCTACCCGGCGCGCTCGTTAATGAACTCGGCTTCAAGTATATCGGTTACGTGGACGGCCATAATCCACGGGCCCTGGTTGCGGCTTTACGCGAAGCTCAACAAATTAAGGATGGACCGGTAATTGTTCACGCGCTTACCACGAAGGGCAAAGGGTACCCCCAGGCTGAGAAGGACTACTATAAGTGGCACGCAACCGGCCCCTTCGATCTGAAGAGCGGTCAAGCCATCAAGTCAAAAGCGAGTGCGCCCACCTACACAACGGTTTTCGGCAATACCCTGGCTGAGTTAATGGAGCAGGACGAGAAGATTATTGCTTTGACCGCCGCTATGCCAGACGGTACCGGCATCTGTACTCCGTTGGAAAAGTTTCCCGAGCGATCCTTTGATGTGGGCATTGCCGAACAGCATTGCGTCACGTTTGCCGCCGGAATGTCTTGCGAAGGGTTGAAACCTGTTTGCGCCATCTATTCCACCTTCCTCCAACGTGGCTTCGATCAGTTAATACATGACGTCTGCATTCAGAATCTCAACGTGAAGTTCTGCCTCGATCGTGGGGGGGTCGCCGGTGGCGACGGCCCAACCCATCATGGGTTACTCGATATTGCATATCTCCGGGCGGTTCCTCACCTGGTTGTTATGGCCCCGAAGGATGAGGGCGAGATGCGCGATATGCTCCTGACGATGATCGAGCACGATGGACCGGCGGCGATGCGTTATCCACGCGGCAACGGCATAGGGGCTGACATAACGCGAGCACCGCAACTCATGGAAATTGGCAAGGGCGAAATTCTTCGTGACGGCGGAGAAATCGCGATTGTTGCCTACGGTTCGATGGTTCATCCGTCGTTACAAGCCGCGGCGAACCTTGCTAAGGAAAACATCGACGTCACGGTAGTCAATGCCCGCTATGTAAAACCCCTTGATGCATCTCTGCTGCTC
>DATKIS010000654.1:0-4039 GCA_035543975.1 Pyrinomonadaceae bacterium | reverse complement strand
TTGGGGACCCTGCGGCTGAGTCACCACCGGGTTCGACGCGTCAATTTTTTTCGGTGCTGAAGGCTGTTTCGCAAAAGCGGCGCTGGGAGCAAGCAATGAAAGAACCAACAGTATGACTGCCACAGAACGTCGCGGGCTCATGAATATTCTCCTAATGAGATGCTTGGGTCGGATTTGATACCAGGGCTAATAACTTCATTCGTGAAAACAGGCGTTTAGAGTTCAAGCTTTAGCTTGCGGGTAGTGCAGCAGCAACCTAAAGGTTGGACTCTAAACGCCTGTATGACACTGTCACTCACTCTTCCGGCAGACTCCCCGGAATCGAGGTTACCGATTCGGCATCGGCTTTCTCGGCAGCTTCTCGTCCCTGGTGGCGGCATTGTAGACAAAGGCTGCCATGATAGTCGCCGCTTGCTTCATGTCGTCAGCCTGAATGCGATCAAACACGTCCTGGTTTGAATGGTGCGTGCGCGTATCGTATTCAATCTCGTCCTGAATAAACTGGAAACCCGGCAAGCCGATCCCATCAAACGATAAATGATCGGTGCCACCGGTGTTTGAAATTGAAAGCGTAGTCGCCCCCATGTCGCGGAAAGGCGTCAGCCACTGACGAAACAGACTACGGATTACTTCGTTCCCCTGCAGATAGACGCCCCTGATCTTGCCCGTTCCATTGTCGAGATTGAAATAACCACTAAACTTTTCATAGTCGGGTTTGGTCACGAGAGTTCCGGCAGCCGGTCGGGCGCCAGGAGCCGCCGCCGGCGCTCCCGCCGGGGTCTCCATCTTGCCGAAATGCTCGGCCACATACGCGCGAGATCCGAGCAAGCCCTGCTCTTCCCCCGTCCATAGGCCAATGCGAATAGTTCGGCGCGGTTTAAGACCTAACGTTTGAAGTATGCGAACTGCTTCCATCGCCACTGACACTCCCGCGGCGTTGTCCGTCGCGCCAGTGCCGCCATGCCAGGAATCCATGTGACCGCCAAGCATGACCACTTCATCTTTCAAATCAGTGCCAGGTATTTCAGCAATGGTGTTGTAGCCCATGGGGTCAGCGTCCTGCCACTCCACGCCGAGATCCACGGTCATCTTCACTTTTTCGCCGGCTGCCAGCATGCGGGCAATGCGATTGTAGTGTTCGACTGACAGCACCAGCTGCGGAAGCACCTTAGGCGCGCTTTTGTCATAGACCGGGAGTTGCCGAGGCGCGTTGGGAGCCAACGGATCAGCTGCGGCTGGCGCGGGAATTGATGCCGACTGAACAAAAATAGTTCCGCCATCTCCAGCCCTGCTAGGGTCGACCAATACTGCCGCGCCTTCGTCGTACAGGAACCTGAGCTTAGCGGCTGCGAAGGCGAAAGCTGCGCGCTGCTCGGGAGTGCCACCAAAACGGCCACGGCCTCCACCAGTGCCGCCCCGACCGGGTTCAGGCGCATCGGCCAGGGCGAGAAGTTCTTTCTCATCCAGGCGGGTCCCGCTCGCTTCGAAGTGGGCCTTCACTTCTCGCATCGCGCTGGTCAGGACAATTGTGTCCTTGAGTTTGCCTTTGAACCTGGCCAGGTCCGCCTCATCCTTCGCGTCGAAATAAACTACTTCGGCCGTTAATGGGCCAACGCTCGGAGACCAGGCTTTGGGATAGGCGATCAGCGGGATCGTCAGCGGCTCGGTAATCTGGGCTGAGAAACGTTTCAAGGTCCAGCCGCGGCCAAAGGGTCCCCACGCTTCGAGATGCGCGTTTTGCAGCCCCCATTTTGTCAGCTGATCGCGAGTCCATTCGTTGGAGCGCTTCATTCCCGGCGAGGCAGTCAAACGCGGTCCAATGACGTCGCTGAGGTAACTCAAGGTTTGCATCACCTGGGACCGGTTCATACCCTCGTCTTTGATGCGCTCGATGGGATCGTTTGGATCCTTCGCCGGAGTCTGGGGCGTTTGTTGAGCTGGAGCCGCCGCCGGTGCGGCTCCAGTTAACGACGCGGATGCCTGTTGGGCAAAGGTCGTCGCCGGTGAAATGAGAAAAACAAGGAGCAGCACTACGGCCGCCTGGCGTCGCAACATGATGATTTCTCCTGATCTAGAATGACTTGAATTCAAGGACTGAATGGATTTGGCTGAACTATTACGGGAAAACTACTGTTTGGGTTTCAAGCAGCATTCTAACGCTCAATGACCCAAATTCTAAAACTGATTGGTAGGGGACACACCTTAATTCACCTTAATTGACTCAGAGGTCCGAAGGACCGTCAGGTAATAGCCCCGTCCGTGAGGGCGGGTTAGAGTTGTGTTCGTGGTCCGTAGCGCCGAAGGTGCGCGACAGTGTGCCGGCCCTGCGGGCCTACTGAAGATCATCGGATTCGTTTACCCCGCCCTCACGGACGGGGTTACTGGATGACGATCCTTCGGATCTAAAGAGAGGTGGCGACTTAGCCGAACCAGCCAAACTCCCGGTTCGGAATCACACCAGAGTTAACTGGCCGGCGCCTCGGCCTTTTGCTTCTTTTTTGCACTGGCTGGACGTTTGGCAGGAGCCTCGGCGGCGGCCTCCGCATTTGAGCTGTAGCCACACTCTTCGTTAGCGCAGTGACGAAATGTGCCCTGTTTCTTCGTCGTCTTCTCAAGGAGAAACGGCGCTTTGCAGTTTGGACACTCTTCCTGGACCGGCTTGTCCCAATACACCCGATCACAGTCCGGGTAGGTGCCGCACCCATAGAATATTTTCCCGCGCTTCGACTTCTTGACCACCAACTCGCCTTCGCAGCCGGGTCGCGCGCACTTAACACCGGTGGATTCCTGCTTGATGTATTTGCACTTCGGATAGTTTGAGCAGGAGATAAACTCGCCAAAACGGCCGAACCGCCTCACCAGCTGGGCGTCATCCAACGGACACTTCTCGTCCAAAGGTACCGGCGCCGGAGCAGGCGCACCGCTCTTGGCGATCTTGCGAATGTTGCGGCATTCAGGGTAGCCGGTACAGCCGAGGAACGGGCCAAAGCGGCCACGCTTCATTTGCATTTGCTTGCCACACAATTCGCAGGCTTCCGGTTCGACGGCTTCGCCACCGGCGGCAGCCTCGGTTCCATTTACTCCATTAGAAGCGGCCTTCGGTTCAGCGTCGCGCGTGGCGTCGCAGTTCAGGCACTTGAGATACTTACCGAACCGGCCGCGCTTCCTCACCATGCCTTTCGTTTCACACTTGAGGCAGACCTCGTCCGTCGGTATCTCTTCGTTCTTGATCCGAGTGGTGTAAGCGGTAAACTCCACCAGGTCTTTGGAAAACTTTCCGTAAAAGTCGTGCAGGGCGTCGGTCCACTTGAGTTTGCCCTCCTCGACACTGTCCAACTCCTCTTCCATTCGTGCCGTATAGGTTTCATTGAACAAGTCGGCAAACCCGCCCTCGATCAATAGATCATTGACGGTCTTCCCAAGTGCAGTCGGGTGAAAACGGCCCTCGAGCTTTTCCACGTATTCACGTGCCAGGATCGTCGTCATGATTGCGGCGTAGGTTGACGGCCGGCCAATTCCCTTTTCTTCCAGCGCCTTCACCAGGGTAGCTTCAGTGAAACGCGGCGGTGGATCGGTGAAATGTTGTTCCGGGGAAATCTGGTTCAGCGCGAGGGTCTCGCCCTTTTCTACCGGAGGCAGGGTGCGCTCAGCTTCTTCGTCCTCTTCCGTTTTCTCGTCGCGGCCCTCCTGGTAGATCTTAAGGAAGCCGTCAAACTTCTGAACCGCTCCGGTCGCCCGGAAGATGAAACGTCCCGCGCCAATATCAATCGTGGTTTGATCAAACAAGGCCGGCGTCATCTGGGAGGCAACTGAACGCTGCCAAATCAAGCGATATAGCCGGAGCTCGTCATTGTTCAAATAACTAGCGAGCGAGTCGGGAGTACGCGACACATCAGTAGGCCGAATCGCCTCGTGCGCATCTTGCGCGTCCTTTTTCGATCGATAGTGAATTGCCTTCTCCGGCAGGTAAGGAGCGCCATAGCTTTTGCTGATGAAGTCTCTCACCTCTCCCAGGGCCGCATCTGAAACGCGGGTGGAG
>DATKIS010000653.1:0-8399 GCA_035543975.1 Pyrinomonadaceae bacterium | reverse complement strand
CGCCCTGCGTCTTGGCCGACACGCTCCAGCCCGAGGGCGAAGTAGTGTGCATCACTTTATTGACGTCCACTCGCGGCAGAAATTCCAAGGTCGAGCCGATCACGATTCCGTCGATCAGCAAAAACAGCTTTGCAGGCGTACGCTCGCAGGTGAGCACCCATCCTTCGACCAGCGCTCCGTTTTCCAACTTTGGGACCTCTGCGGTACCGGGACTAATTCTCGGCCCTACACGGTCAATGGAGCTGGCAGCGTCGCACTGCAACTCGCCGCCCGCAGGTGGGTGACGCAATTCAGTGAAGAACGGCACGTTGCGGATATTCCACGCACCCTGCATGGAAGCGGGATTTCCGGCGTAGATGAGTTCATCACTCGTGGTCGTATACCAGAAGGCTCCTATCGTCTGCACGCCGACCGACGCTGCCATCGCCAGGACGAGCAGGCCGCGTGCGAGCGGGCGCAGCACCATCGGAGCGGGCGCGAGCATCCACACCACGATCGGTAAAACGTCGGTTAGCCAACGAGGACCCCAGGACACTCCCGCGCGCCAGTCTGCCTGCGAATAAAGTAAGAACTGGGCGGCGACGGCCAAACTGAGGGCCACGGCAAGCCCTCGCGAGGTTGGTGCTCGCAGACGCTGAATCAGGCCTACGGGAATGAAGACAAGGAATGGCGAAAAGACGAGCAGGCCGCGCGTTGGGCTGACCAGCAACCCGGCCATTCCTGCCCAGTCCAGTTGGAAGAATTTCCTGTTAGGGTCTTTTGCAATGGCGTATCCACCGGCAATGTGGCCGATAAAGTCGAGGTTGTAGTACAGAACTGCCGCCAGCGGTACAGCGGCGCCGGCGAGCAGCCAGAGAGCGCCGCGCCGGCGACTCCAAACAGTGAAGAGTACGAACGCACCGGCAATGAGCCCGTCCGGCGGGCGATTCGCTGCCATCAAAACACACGCCGCGCCGAGTATCGCAGTGCGGATAGGTGAGGCAGGAGCGACGATTACCAGCAATGCCAGGGCGATCAGGAGTTCTCCAGTCCCGTGCTGCCAAAGTGCCTGGCTGGAGATCATCCAGGTATTGGTACCGAAGGCGAACACCAAGGCGAGCGGGAGGCTCCACCGGCTGCCGTCGCGACGCAGCACGAGGTACATCAGGACACTGGCGATCGACGCAAGCAACGACGCCGAGACCTTCTCCATTAGCTCCGCCACCCGGTCAACATGCGGCTGCTCCCAACCATGGGCGTCGAGCCATTTAACGGCTGGAAAATAAAGTGGCGCCACGAGCAGCGGTGCCACGATGGGATACAAAGAAGCGAGTTGATTCTGGCGACGAGTGCGGATCAACCAATAGGCCCTGGGCTCAAAGTAGGTGACCTTACCATCAGCGGCCGGTGGCCGTTCTGTCGAATGGCCATGCGCAACCATGCGCGCGTCCGCGTCGAACTGGAGCGTGCCATGATGCCAGAGGGTCAGCGGCAGATATCGAGCTGGCAGTGTGTCCCCCGAACCGATCTGCCGCAGGTTCGCGTTGTAGACCAGGAAACAGAACAGGCCCAGGAGGATCGGCGTCAGAAATCGCCGGTAAAAACGGATAGAGCCTTTGGACGATGGGGAAATACTGGCGTTGGTATTTGAGTCTGGTACTCGCAATTTAGCTGGATCTGAAGCGGCGAAGGCGGCCGTGGTGCGAAATCATGTGACGCCGACATGGCCACAAAGCAACGCATACATCCAAAAACACCAACGGCCTCCCCGAAGGAAGGCCGAAAGTGTTGTCACAGGGCTATTAAGTGGCGGAGCCGACGGGACTCGAACCCGCGACCTCCGACGTGACAGGCCGGCGTTCTAACCAACTGAACTACGACTCCGCATGAAAAGAACTGACGTTAGATGCTGGGTGTTAGATGCTGGTCACGCTCGCGCCCAGCATCTGGCATCCAGCATCTACTTTGGTGGGCGCGGAGGGACTCGAACCCCCAACCTCTTCCTTGTAAGGGAAGCCGTCTACCATTGACATACGTGCCCGACATATCCGAATCCAAAGATCATCGCCTAAGTCTGCTTAGAAGTGACGAGTCGTCATGCTAAGAGAAGGTAGCGGTAGTGTCAAGGAGAGCGAAGATCAGATGTCAGATGTTAGATGTCAGAGGTTAGAAGTGGGTTTGGAAGTCCGAAGTTGCAGAACAGAGATCAGATGTCGTCGGCACAGTGGCTCACGGTTCTCTGATCTGAACGCTGACTCCTGACATCTGACCTCTGTTCTTTTCAGTCTCGGGTTTTCCAGTTATAGTTTCACTACCGACTTAGCTCCCCAAGGCAATAACCGTCAAATTAGAATCGATGTCATCCCTTATCAGATTTCTGGCTCTGACGGCGCTGCTTACTTTCCTGGGCCTTCCTTTGGTCGGGCGCGCTCAGGATGCGAACCAGCAGCGTCCGCGCCGAGTCACTACGGACCAAGCTGCTAAGGGTCCGGTTCAGCCTAAAGACGCACAGACCAAAGACACCCAGCCAAAGCCTCAAGAGGTGGACGACGGTGATGTGGTGCGCGTCGAAACGCAGTTAGTGTCAGTGCCGGCGGTGGTGACCAGCAACGGCGGGCGGCCGCTAACCGGATTGCGGGCTGAGAATTTTTCCCTCTTTGAAAATGGAGAGCAGCAGCGAATCTCAAACTTTACGACTACCGAAGCTCCCTTTGAGATTGCGCTGTTGTTGGATACGTCTGGTTCCACGCGCGCCGACGTGGCTCTCATCCGGCAAGCGGCAAACGCTTTTGTCGACTCTCTTCGTCCCGGCGATCGCATAGCAATCGTCGGCTTTAATACAACCGGACAGGGACGATCACTGGGCGCCAAAGTCGAAGTCCTGACAAAACTGACTGACGATCGCAAGGCCCTGCGCAAGGCTATCGAGGGCCTGGGTTCGAGCAACGGCACTCCTTACTACGACGCGCTCTCGAGGATCGCAGAGGAAGTCTTTCGTGAAACGCCACGCGCAGAGTTGCGCGGACGCCGGGCAGTGGTAGCGCTGACGGACGGTGTTGACTCATCAAGCGAAACTGAGTTTCAACCGGCCCGGACGAAGCTGATCCGCGCTGGGATTGCTTGTTACTTCATTCAGGTGAACACCGAAGAGTTTGTCGAGGACCGGTTGCTTAAAGACTGCCAGGAAGATGGACGGTTAACGCTTTCGCAGAAGCAGCTGCAGCGATACCGGCGGATCTTCGCGCCCAAAGCACGGCCCGAAGATTATATGGACTTCTGCGGGATGGGCTCGTTTGAGCGGATGCAGGTCAGCCGCGACCTCTATAAACTGGCGCGCCGCGAGATGAATGAATTAGGGAAGGCGAGTGGCGGCAAGAATTTCCTGGCAGCCAGCCTGCAGGACGCGCGGGCTGCGTTTGCCCTGGTGGCGGCGGAGATCGGCACCCAATATAGTTTGGGCTACTACCCAACCAACAAGGCGCGCGACGGAAAGTTTCGCACCATTCGCGTTGAAGTTCAGGGTGTCGCTGACAAGCCCCAGGTTCGGGCGCGTGAAGGTTACTATGCACCGAAAGGGTGAAACCCCAGATTTTCCATATCTCATTTGACATGTCTCATTTGCCATTCTCGGGACCAATGACGCCTGGTCTCGGGACGGCCGTTCACGTGCGATGGGTCGTTAGAGGGCTTGATCAGTGGGGTTCTGCATGAAAAGGATCAAGCATAATTGAAAGTTCGCCTCTGGACTGCTGGGGTTTGTCATTCCCGTCGAAGTACCATGAAATGGGGCTATGGGAAACGTCAGTATTTCAGGGGTATCCGGTTGCCCTGACGAATCAAACGTAAGCACAGCTTCGGAGCCTCAGTCACGAGCGGACGCATTAGAGGAGCGCTTGATTGAGTTTGCCGTTCGTATCGTGAACCTCTCCGCTAGCTTGCCTAAGACTCCCGCTGGCAAGCATATTTCCGGGCAGATTCTTAGATCCGGAACATCTCCCGCCCCGAATTATGGCGAGGCACGAGGTGCGGAGAGTCACGCTGATTTCGTTCACAAAGTAAGAATTGTTCTCAAGGAGCTGAACGAAACGTCCATATGGTTGCGAGTGATCGAACGCAGTAATATGCTGAGAAAAGATTTACTCCTGGACATTGTCGGCGAGAACAAGGAACTCTGCAGAATTTTCGCTTCGTCTCTTAGGACCGCGCGCAAATCAAAGTGAACATAGCCTTGTGCCAATGACAAATGAGAAATGTCAAATGAGATATGGAAAATCTTCTGCCTACCTACTCACGCATGACTAAACACACCTTCAACCGGATAATCATAGTCGTCCTCGATGGCGCCGGCATCGGCGCGATGCCGGATGCGCCGGAGTGGGGCGATGCCGGCTCCGATACCTTTGGCCACATTCTCGAATCGCGGGTGGTTCGGCTGCCAAATCTTCAACGCTACGGTCTGGGAAATGTGCGACCACTCCAGAATGTCCCGCCATTAGACCAGCCCGACGGTTCGTTCGGACGTTGTGCGTTAAGGTCCAACGGCAAGGACACGACTACAGGTCATTGGGAAATGGCCGGGATCATTCTGGAGCAGGCGTTTCCCACCTACCCAAACGGGTTTCCCAAGCCCGTCATTGATAGCTTCATAGCTGAGACCGGAGTGTCGGGAATTCTGGGCAATATTCCCGCTTCGGGCACCGAGATAATCAAGCAGTTAGGCGCAGAACACGTGCAGACAGGAAAGCCGATCGTCTATACCTCAGGCGATTCTGTCTTCCAGATTGCGGCCCATGAGGAAGTTATTCCGCTCCCCAGGCTTTACGGAATTTGCGAAATCGCGCGACGGCTGTTGGATGGCGAACACCGCGTGGGCCGGGTCATTGCGCGGCCATTCCTCGGCGAGATTGGATCCTTCTATCGCACGGAGAATCGTCACGATTACGCAGTGCCGCCGCCGCGCGAGAATCTACTGCCGGCTCTGCAGGACGAGAATCTTGACGTGGTGTGCATTGGCAAGATCGCCTCTATCTACGATTCAATGGGCGTTACTGAGGACCTGACTGCCAAGAACAATCAGCAGTCGATTGATCAGACGATCCACGCTCTCCAGCAGGACACCCGCGGCCTGATCTTTTCGAACCTGGTTGATTTCGACATGCTCTACGGTCACCGGCGGGATACCGAAGGCTTTGCCCGCGCGCTCGAGCATTTCGATTCAGCGGTGCCGGCGATTGAAGCGGCGATGCGCGATGACGACTTGATGATCATTACCGCGGACCACGGCAACGACCCGAGCTTCCCCGGCAGCGATCACACGCGCGAGTATGCCCCGCTTTTAGTTTACGGAAAGAGCGCGCGTCACGGAGTGGACCTCGGCACGCGCGGTTCATTGGCCGACATCGGTCAGACTGTGGCCGAGAATTTTGGTCTAGAGTTAACTGCCGGCAAGAGTTTCCTTGGCAGCGTTGTAAATTCGTAGGGGCGTCCCTCCGTGGGCGACCCTCGTGGGGTAGGCGGGGGTGCTCACGGACAGACGCTCCTACAATTTTGCTCGGCTGATCCGTTCCACGTTTATCGAGCTTAAATTCGCTTTGCCCGTCGCTTGTGTACTAATCCAGTGAACGGGTTCCGCTGCAACGAGCGTGCGGGACTTTTGTGCAACGCTTTCTCCCTGTCCCAAATTCATTAAGCAATTCCTGCGCTGACCCGAAGTGTACAGGCCCAACGGTTCCGCTCTTCTTCAATGAGATTGCCAAAGTACAAGTCTGGATCTACATCGCGGCCAGCATTGTCTCATTGGGGATTACTCGCCATCGTCGGCGTTGCGATATTAGGTCTAGCCCTACAGGCCGCCGGCCAAAGACGAACCCGCAGCGGTAGCGCAACCGGCTACGACGACATCGTCTTCGCCACCGCGTTTTCTCCTGATGGCCGTTTGCTGGCCATCGCCAGAGGCGCCAGCGACCCGGTCTATCGCTTCGGTCGAATTGAGCTTTGGGACACCGCGACTGGGAAACTCCATCACCTTATCAAAGGCTTCGATGGACCGGCCCAGTCTATTTCGTTCTCACCTGATGGGCTCACCCTGATCAGCGCCAGTATCGAGTTTCGCAGTCCAAAGATTCGCCAGCGCGCCAGGTCACGCGAAGGAGAAAGCTTTGGCGAACTGAAATGGTGGGACACGCGTACGGGCGAGTTAAAAAAGAAACTAACTCTGCCTGGCGAAGGCAGCGTCGCCATTCATGCCACTCAATCTCCTGACGGAAAACTATTGGCCCTGTTGGAGACTTTTTGGGACCAATCTCGTTACTTTTATGACCCACTCTTTGAAGCCCTGACTCCAACTTATGGCGAGCGAGTTTTCTTCCGCGGTACTGCCTTGCCGAGATCACTTCTGCGGAGGGAGATGAGACTGGTAGATGCCCATACCGGTGAACGAGGATTCAAATTAGATCAGGACCATCCAGGCGCATCGAGATTCTCTCCGGATGGTTCTCTCCTGGCCGTGGCCAACGGCAAAGAAGTTAGGCTGTGGAATACTCATACCGGGAAAGAGGTGAGCAAACTCAAGAATCTCATGGGGACTGCCGGCGCGGTTGCATTTTCGCCCAACGGGCGGCACCTGGCGGTAGCGAGCACCAAGTTTGAGCGCGAGTACACTGAACACCTCATAAAAATCGTCGGTCTCAGCGAGGTCAAGCTATTCGATGTTGCAACCGGGAAAGCGATACTCAGGCTGAATGATGTTGGCGCCGTCAAGACTCTGGCCTTTGGCCTCGATGGCAGAGTTTTGTTAGTGGGTGGGGTAATGCCGGAGAACAAACGTGAGGCCGCTGGAATGAAAATTTTCGACCTCAAGACGGGGCGAGTAGATGCGCTCCCCACCGGCCGCGACTACCGTGAGGCAGTTGATTCGCTCCAAGTGTCTCCGAACGCCAGTCTGATCGCCTTTCGTGCGGGAACCGCAACGGTCAAGTTGCTGGACACTCAGCGAGGGATCGTAAAACAAACATGGGATGCTGATAGCGTAGGTGATGCTGTAGAAAGGCCCACCAGCCGCTTCCTGCTTTCAGTAACGCGGATGCTGGCGGTCGCATTTTCGCCTGACGGCACCACGGTTTCGGGCGAGACTGAACAGGGAGAGATTAAATCGTGGGATCCGCGTACGGGAGAACTGAAGCGACGGGTAAACGTTGACCAGGACGATCCGTCCTTGATTGCCGCTGCCACGGACGGACGATCATTCGCCGAAGTCAGCGAAGGAAAAGTTCTGTTTTGGCGAGCCGGCAGCGAAACGAAGATCACAGTGCCGTTTGCCGGGGAAGGGACAACCACCGGGTTGGCCCTTTCCGCCGACGGACGCACGGTGGCAATCGCGAGCCGCAACGCAGTGACGCTGTTATCGCCACACGGCGAAGTAACGATGCGCCTGGCCGTCCAGGAAGGTGTCGTCAATCGTTTGGCGTTTTCGCATGACGGACGCTGGCTGGCCGGGGCCGATCAGTTCGGGAATGTCAGGATTTGGAATGTGGGAACTGGAGGTGTTGAGAAAGCAGTATCGACCGCGGCCGAAACAACCGCAATGGTTTTTGCGCCTCATGGTCGAAGACTAGCCACCGCCGCCCTGGATAACTCGATCTCGATTTGGAACCTGAACACCGGCCTTCCCGAGGCGAAGTTTGAAAAGCACGATGCCACAATCAACGCGCTGGCCTTTTCACCGAATGGTCAATGGCTGGCCAGCGGCAGCGACGATCGCACGATCGTTCTCTGGGACGTGGCGGCCGGTAAATCGAAGCGTACCTTCAAAGGCCATGACCAGACTGTGGCTGCATTGGCCTTCTCCCCCGACGGTCGATTGCTCGCCAGCGGCAGCGGAAATGCTTCGGTGGTTTTGTGGGAGGTAGGTTCGGGCAAACTCAGCCGCGTACTTCAGTAGTCTTGAAAAGTTAATCTGACTCGCCCCGCGGAGCACTCACTTTGCGCCCAGGCTGTTGTAGACGAGTTCCAGCCAGACATCGGTCTTGATGTAACCTGAGCCCCAGTCCTTCCATTCCTCGGGCAGGCCTTCCTGCTTTACTTGCTCGAGCGTCTTACCGGCTTTCTTCTTCTTATCTACGATGGCGGTGGTCTCGACCAGCATGCGGTGAAAGGCCTTGAGACCGTCTGCGGCGGACAGTGGCCCATGACCGGGAATTATCTTTACGCCCGCCGGCAGTTTGCTGATTACTTCGCGCACGGTCCTGGTCATGCCGAGTACGCTGCCACCTACTTCCAGATCGACGACGGGAAAGCGCGAGTTGAAGAAGTTGTCGCCCATGTGAATCACATTTGAGTTTGGAAAGAAGATGATGCTGTCGCCATCGGTGTGACTGTGTGGGAAGTGGATGACCTTGATTTCTTCTCCGTTGAAAAATACT
>DATKIS010000652.1:0-10059 GCA_035543975.1 Pyrinomonadaceae bacterium | reverse complement strand
TTTCGTCGCAGTAACCTGGCACGATGGTCTAACGTTCGCGCTGCCGTTTGATCTGGTGTTTGTTACTGCTATCACGGCGCTGGTATTTATCGACGCCGAGCACATGCTTCTACCGAATGCGATTACCTATCCGGGAATCGTGTTTTCCCTGGTAGCCCGCCTCGCAGTTCCATACCTGATGGGTGAGCCGCACTTCGACGATCTGCCGATGCTGATGAATGGACCGTTGGATGGGATGCCGCTCTGGGCAGCATCGCTAATCGGGGCCTGCCTGGGTGCGTTGATCGGTGGTGGTTCCCTGTGGTTGATGGGCTGGACCTGGGAAAAACTTCGAGGCATCGAAGCGATGGGACTTGGCGACGTCAAGATGATGTTCATGGTCGGCGCGTATCTGGGTTGGCGACTGACCATTCTTAACATCTTCATTGGTGTCCTATCAGGCTCCGTAATCGGCATGGCGCTTATGGCGCGGCAAGGCCGGCGAAATATGCAGATGCTGCTGCCCTTCGGGGTGTTTCTGGGGATTGGCGCCATCGCCGCCCTGCTGGTCGGAGCCAACATCGTAGAGTGGTATGCGGGGCAGTTCAGGTGATTTGCGAGCCCAGATTGCGGGCTGCGGACTAAACGATGGTCTTAAGGATCGCAATCGAATCCGGTCTTAATCAGCATTCCGCGTTTAGAGAATCCTAAACCGATCATGCGCGCAAACCGTTATCAATTCGGGCTGACGCTGCTGACAGGGTTTTTCTTGTTGGCAACTTTGCTGGCCGTCCTCCTCTACGCTGTCACGCCGGCGACGGCGGCGACCCGCGGTCCACTTCTCCTTAGCGCTTTCATCGCGATCCTCCTCGGCAGCCTCGTCTGTATCCTTCTTTTTCTTCGATGGATGTTGCGTCCTTACCGCCAACTGGTGGGCGAAGCCGAGAAGGCTTCAGTTGAGTCCAAACCACATAAGTCGAAAGATGAAGCAGAGTTTGTACTAGAGACGTTTCAGTCTGTGGTCGGTCAGTTACAGAAGCAACGAAAAGAACTCGAGCAATTCAGCCGGCAGGCTAGTAAACGTGCCGACTCCGCCGAAAGATTTAGTGAGCGAATCGTTGCGAGTGTGCCATCCGGACTAATCGCATTCGACGGTCGCGGGCAGTCGATTGTTATTAACGGGCCGGGCCGAGCGCTCCTGCACGACGAAACGGCGAGCGTGGGCCAGTCCGTCGAAACGCTACTCAAAAACATTCCCCAACTCGCGGAAATGGTTGAGCAGTGCCTGAAAAGCGGGCGACTCTACCGTCGTGAAGAAATCGAGACCCTTTCAACCGATAGGTTGCCGCGCAAAATCGGCGCCACCGTAGCGCCCATCGATCTTGCACCGGGCGACGGTGAACGAGGTGCGCTCTGTCTCTTAACCGACATCACCGAGGTAACCCAGTTACGCGAACAAGTCGCGCTCAAGAAAAACCTGGAGAGTCTTGGCGAGATGTCAGCCGGGCTGGCCCACGAGTTCAAAAACGCGATCGCGACGCTTCATGGCTACGCCCAACTGCTGCAAAGCTCTGAGTTGGACGCAAAAGCGAATGGCGCCGCGTCGTCACTGCTGAACGAAGTGCGTAACCTTTCAGACATGGTCACGTCTTTTTTGAACTTCGCCCGCCCGCAACCACTGCAATTAGAGGAGGTGTCGTTTTCGGAGTTGCTCAACGATTGCGCCGAAGAATTGAGACCATTGTTCGCGGAGCGTCAGGTCAAACTGATCATGCCGGAGCCCGAGGGTTTGGCGAACGGGACGCCGGTCAAAAGTCATCACGCCATAGTTCTGCGCGCGGACGAACGAATGCTGCGACAGGCTGTGCTGAATATTATTCGCAACGCCGCTGAGGCTATTTCCAGTGACAGGCTGGAACGAGCGGTTGAAGTGAAGGCCGAGCGTGAACCAGATCAGAGTAATCGAGACTGGGCGATAATTGAAATCAAAGATACCGGCGATGGAATTCCGCCCTCCGACCTGGAACGGATATTCATACCCTTCTTCACCACCAAGCCGAGCGGTCATGGCGTGGGTCTCGCGCTCGCGCATCGTGTCATCACTCAGCATGGGGGCACACTCCAAGCGGCAAACGCCAGAGAACGAGGCGCCATTTTTACTATCCGGCTGCCGGTATCATAGGAATCAGGTGGAATCAGCCGGGTAATCACTTGGACGCGCGGAGTTCGCCACGGGCGGTGGGAATGAAAACACGAAAGGGCTGGCAGCGGGTACTTTGAATACTCGCCGCCAGCCTATCGTTAGACTGCAGGAAGGGCTCGACCGCCTACTTACTCGTCAAGCGCTCTTCGGTCTTTTCTTCGCTTTCGCAGTTTGGCAGCAATACCGGTTAACCCTGTCCCCAGCAGCAGGAGTGTCGCCGGCTCAGGAACTTCAGCAGTTTGGTTTCCGGTAGTTCCGGCCGTAATGTTGGCCGAGTTACCGGTTTCAACAAACAAATCCGCGATCGCCAGCGTGAACGAACCGGTGCCGGTGGCATTGCTGAACGTAAACACCACGGGCGTGTTATCGAAATCGATGTTAACACCACCCTGATTCACGTTCGGTGACACACTGCCTGAAATTACTGCCGTGTAGCTCGTCGCTTGTCCACCATTGATAAGTTGGGGAGTCACGAACGTGACATTCAAGGTAAAGCTACCGCCTACGAGTGCGCCCGGAGCCGTGCTGAGGGCGAAAGTCCCGAGGTGATTGGCGCCGCTCAGCGCCCCTATGTTGAAAAAAGTAGTGTTAGTGAAGCCATTGCCGTTGAAAGTTAATTGAGGGACCCCGGTAACAACACCCGTGGTGGATCCGGTCAACGTAACTTCGTCAGCTCGAGCTTGACCTTGCGTCATTAGAATGACGCCGGCGAAAGCGAGGGCGATTGTAATCGCCTTCAGAAATGGGGTTCGATGAGATTTCATATGCTTCCTTCCTTAGCCTGAAAAACGGACGGATGTTCGAAGGCTTGATCAGAAAGCGGGGCAAGTGCTTACGCTGAACCAGCTATAACTTATAGGACGTGTAGCGATAGGAAACTGGCAATCTAAAACACATTCCAGAAAAGTAACTTCTAATTGCCGACAGACTGATTTCTATTTTCGCGGTGGGCCAACATTAGCGATCATGGGCCAACACAGTTGATCGCAAAGGCGAGTTGAAGAATGGGCGGACCCTCGCCAACGCTCATTGAATTTCAGACAGATGATCCCAATACTCGCAACCATCCTTCGCGTAGTTTGGATAGCGATCGAAGTGCCCTACGTGCGGCGCTTCAAAGTTAGAGCACGCAGAGATTGGGATAAGCGTTCGGCGCAACTTTGGGACATCGCAAATGCTCTCGAGCTGATCGGAATGGTTTTGGGCTTCACTCAACTTGGCCGCATTACCACTGGCAGTAACTTCATCTCGTCACTTGGACTCTTGTTCTTAGTGGCGGGGGTGGGCATCAGGTGGAACGCAATTCACACACTAGGTAAGTACTTCACCAGTACGGTAGTTATCAAAGACGATCATTGTCTGGTACGCACCGGACTGTATCGATACCTGCGGCATCCTGCTTATACCGGCGCCTTAATCGCGCACCTTGGACTGGGGTTGGCTTTCTCCAACTGGTTCAGCCTGGCGCTTGGTGTGGTCCCCTTCCTGGCGGCGGCAATGTATCGTATTCAGGTTGAAGAACGAGCGCTTCAGGAAGCATTCGGTGAAGAGTATTCTGAATATTCGCGATACACTAAGCGGCTGATACCAAAGCTTTATTAAGTATCAAGGAAACTGGAAGTCCCCTTCCCCTCGGCTCCGGTGGCCGGCGCATAAGTGGCGCCTAACTTTTCGACCCTAACAGGAGGCTGACATGACAAAAATAAATTGGACCCGATTGATTGTTGGCGCACTTATCGCCGCAATCATTGCGTTCCTTAGCGATGGATTCCTACATGACCAACTGTTGAAAGCTGACTGGAAGGCGATATACGAAAGCCTGGGCGCTCGTGAACCTGCCCCACATGGGACCAGCATGGCCTACTTCGCGGTGTTTGAACTCGGACGCGGGTTGATCTCGATTTTTGTTTACGTGTTGATGCGCGCTCACTGGAAGCCGGGCCCAAAGACGGCGGCACTTGCGGGCGTGGTAGCGTGGATCGCGTTCTCAGTCACCGGACCCGCCCAGTTTATTCCATTGGGATTTTTCTCAAACGTTCTTTGGGGCAAGGTCATGGCTTTTCAGTTAGTCACATCCATCCTGGCTGCCATTGCCGGTGCTGCCGTTTATAAGGGCGGCGAAACTTCTGCTGTGGCAAGTTGAACACATTAAAATTATGAAGCAGGTTTACCTGAATAAGAGATCTCGTGGAGCCGCAGCTGTCGCTCTAATTGGGTGCCTATTCGTTGGCTTTGGCGCTTTCGCTTATGCACAGACCCGACCGGATGTTCCGGGTACAGTTAAGAAGGAGAAGAACAGAATGACGCATGCCACGGGAGAGTTTGAGGTGAAGATGACACCGCAACCGGGGGATGATAAGTCGGGGCCGGTCGGCAAGTTTTCGCTCGACAAGAAGTTTCACGGCGATCTGGACGGAACCAGCAAAGGCGAAATGCTGGCTATGATGACTTCCGTACAGGGCTCGGCGGGATACGTAGCCATGGAACAGGTTACCGGCACACTCAATGGCCGCAGCGGTACCTTCGCGCTTCAACACACAGGCACGATGACGCGTGGTGCACCGCAGCTCTCAGTGACCGTGGTGCCAGATTCAGGCACGGGTCAACTTGTCGGTCTCTCGGGCCAGATGACGATTAAGGTTGAAGGCGGGAAACATTCATACGAGTTCGAGTATCTGCTGGCTGAAAGTCAGTAACCGCCGTCCGAGCACGTGATGACCGAGATTAATCGGCGGCGTGTGGTTGACTTGCACCGACCAGCCCGCAAAAATGTTAAATACCATCGGGTGCAAGCCCGGATGACAACTAAACCAAGAACCTATTACAGGAAGGATATACCCGGAGATGTTCCAACAGTCACTTTTCCGATCATTGTTACCGCTCTTCATTCCAGGGTGCGCGATTCTCATGGCGGCGTGCTCCAGCACCCCGAATGAGCAGCCCAATAACGCCGCCCGCGCCCTGCCGTCTGCAACCGCAACTCAAACAGCAGCCAACACACCCAAACCGAAACTAGATCTGAACACGGCTTCGGCAGCTGAGCTACAGACAATACCCGGAATGACCAACCGCATGGTCCATGAGTTTGAGGAGTATCGCCCATATCAGAGCATTCAACAGTTTCGCAAAGAGATGGCCAAGTATGTGAGCCCGGCAGTGATCGCGGATTATGAGAAGTATGTCTACATTCCAATAATCCAGAACGGCTCCGATGCGGCTACGCTGCAACAAATTCCCGGGCTCGACGAGGCTGAAGCCGCGGCAATAATCGCGGCGCGGCCGTACGCTTCGCCCGACGCCTTCCTTGCCAAGCTAGCTGAGAAACTAACCCCGGCAGAGTTGGAAGTCGCCAAGACCTACATAAGATGATGACTGCCGCTGATATTCTTTTCCGTCTGCGGCGATTTCTTTTGGTTTTGTCGGTTTTGCTGCTGGGCGGAACTGTGATTGAGCTATTGCTGGTCAATCACCGGGAAGACGCTGTGCAGCTGATTCCCTTCTTTTTATGCGGGCTGGGAGTGATCGCGTTGCTGCTGGTGTGGCTACGCCCGCGGCGTAGAACGGTTCAGGGTCTACGGCTGACTATGCTGCTGGTGATCGTAGGCAGCGTGTTTGGCATTTACGAGCACTTTGCGAACAACCTCGCCTTCCAGCGCGAGATTAGACCGAGTGCCACCATGTCCGAAGTATTGATGAGCGCGGTAGCTGGTGGTAATCCGCTGCTCGCACCCGGGATGCTAGCGGTAGCTGCTATGCTGGCCCTGGCAGCCACTTACTATCATCCGGCCCTGTCCGAACCACCTGCGTAAGCGGGTGGCTTGTCAGAACCACCTGCGTCAGCGGGTGGCCGTCCGGGTCGGCACCACCCGCATCAGCGGCTGGCTATTGTCACACTTTGACCAACCTGTGCGTGTGCACTCAGCTTTGTCGAATCAATAATTTTTCAGGGGTAAACATGAAACATTCGAAAGTCTTAATCCTGGTCCTCGCACTTCTGGTTCCTCAGTTGGTCACTGCGCAAACCACCCGCACGGCCGAACGGGCCTGGAAGCCTTTCTTCGCAGCCTTCCGCGCAGCGGTCAAGAAACGCGACCGAGACGCGCTCACGAAGATGATGGCGGCTAACTTCTATTACCTAAGCAGCGGCGGCGACGAGAACGGCAGCGGCGACTCGCGTGACGAGGCTTTTGAATACTGGGAGACTGCCGGGGTAGGCTCGTGGGAGGAACTCGACAAAATACTGGAGCAGGGCACCGTGGTGAATACCAACATGCGTGAGTTTGGCTCCCGCGCCCCCAGCCGGATCGCTCCACCGCTCGCCAACAACCGGCGTGCTATCAAGGCCCGCAGTTTCAAGTGGTACGCAATCTTCGAGTTCAAAGATGGCCGCTGGTACTGCACCGGGTTTACTGAGTGCTGCGACTAAAAGGATTCGCCGGGGATTCGCACCCAACACTGGAAAAAGGACGATCCACGAACTCACACGCAACCCCACGAACTAAACTTCGTGTCGATTCGTGCTATTTCGTGGATCGTTCTTGTGTCATTCAGCTGGTTCTAGTTCTTGGCCTTCAGCTCGCTGACCTGTTTCTCCAGGCTCTCAATCTCCGCCTGCACGCCAGCTTTAAAGTCCGGGTTGGTCAGTTTGGTCACTGACTTCTTCAACGCCATCAATCTCGCCACAGTCAGGGCCTGATCCGCCGGGACCTCGACGTCCGGCTTAACTCCGGTTCCTTCCCAGTTGGTCTTGGTTATCGGGCTGATGGCGCGACCTGATGGGACGAACATCCCGAAGTGTTCGCTCAGGCGAACGCCGCTTCCCGGGTGTGCGCCACCGCCGGTGGTTTCGCCAACGATGGTCGCCCGCTTGAGGTTCTTGAGGTTGTAACTAAACTCCTCCGCTCCCGAGAAAGTGCGTTTACTAGTGAGCACATAAACGTCTTTATTCAGATATCGTTTGCCGGGAATTTCTTTGCGGGTCCAGAATTCGTCGGTGCGGTTTGCCGGGCGCCAGTATAGATCGTTCAGGTGAACGGGCTCGGGCCCAAAGAGATAGGAACAGATGAGGGCCACCATTGCGGGATCACCACCACCGTTTTGACGGAGGTCAATGATCAGGGCGTCAGTGTTGTTAAGAAAATTCATGGCGGCAGCCACTGTTTCCCCACCGAATTCAGGATCGAAGAAGCCGCCGAACTCCAAGTAGCCAATGTTTCCGGGCAGCCGCTCCACTTTATTAAAACTATGGTTCCGCCATTGGAAATTGAGTCGCGCTTCTTCGCGCTCGGCCGCAGTCGGTTCGCCCCGCTCGACGCGCACCGGAATCGGATTGAATGAGTAACGCACCCGCAGATGCTTGTCATTGCTGACAGCTTGCAGGTCTTTAGTGAGCGTCTCGGCAAAAGCCTTCGCGCTCGTAATCTGCTCGTATTCCTTGCCCGCTCGCTCGCGGAGCGACGCTTCCATTTTTTTGGCCACGTCAGGGAACACATACGACTCATTGAGATTCTTTACGAGACTGTCGATCACGGCCGTCCGAGCGGCAGCGTCAAGTGTGAGATCAGCCTGCGTGTCGGGTTGTTGCGCCGAGCAAACCTGCGAAACTGCAGCAGCCAGCACAACGAGGCCGAGTAGACTCTTGAGCATTGATAACCTAAACATTGTGATTGTTTCTCCTTAACTTCTAATACTGCGATTGTTCGAATTGATATCCAACACGCTCTACTAGTTTGTCGCTTGGGATGCGGCGGCTCGACGCCGCTTTCGCGGTCGCGGCTTGACGCGACCACGGTTGGGATTAGGGTGATGCGTCAGTCGGCGTCAAGCCCGCAAACCAAAGCGGCGTCGAGCCGCCGCACTCCACAAGCCGACGTCGTCTTCACCGGCATCTATTGTTCGCGCCTTAAGACACCGTGGAGCATCAGGTCAGCCACCCCAGCCGCCCTTTCCGCAACCTCCTCGCGCTCACCTAACTCAGCTGTGCTCAGGCTGTAGGGCAGCAGCCCGTTTGTCGCGAGCAACATCGAGTAGGCGGTGGCAAGCGGGTCAGTGAGTTGCAGTTCGCCCGAATTCGTGCCGTCTGTGAGCACGTCAGCAAAAATCTGCGCTTCCTCGTCAAAGTACCGAGCCCGGCGCGCCAGGAAACCTGGACGGAGCGCAGCCAGGAGATCGTTGAGGCTCGTCGTGTAGTGCTGAATACTGTCAAAACGGAAGAGCACGCGGGTCGTCAGCATCGATTGCAGGCGGCTTCCGGCTGATTCCCGAGACCTGGCAATTGTCCATAAACGCTGCTTCAACCGATCCACAATCCGGTCGATGTGGGACAGCACGATCTCCTCTTTGCTGGTGAAATGTAGATAGACCGTCCCCTTACCGACACCCACCTCGCGGGCGATGTCTTCTACCGTCATCTTCCGATAGCCAAACCGCGCCAATAAGGTGTCGGTGGCGTCGAGGATCGCGTCTTTAGTCTCTTCACGAGAGGCAACTTCAACCATTTTTCTACGTTTTGAAGCCCTTGACTGCTGACCAGATTTGAATTTTGGTCATTAAACGCTGGGGTGGCCGATAAGTTTCAAGATTTTCACGAGAACAAAAGGAGGTGTTCGCATCCGCCGCCGCTACCCGCCAGCGCAAGAGATCAGTGGGCGCGTCGCGAAGAAGCCACGAGGGGGCGTGATAGCTGCGCGTGTCGCGGAGGAGGATGGCTGAGAAAACTTCCGCGCCCGCTGCGTCTTCAACTATCAGCCGGTAGTACTTCGCTTGCGGAACCGTCGGCCAGGTGAACACGATTGGCTGAGCTGCGCTGTCCTCGGCCAGGTCCCGGGGCGCGAGTTGATAATCCGCGGCGTTGAACTGATCAACTTGAGCACCGCCAATCCCCACGTAGTAGCGCATCACTGGCATCGCAAAGCCGGCCGCGCCTCCACTGTCAACAGTTCCCTGCCCGGCATTGGCAGACTTAACGCTGGACTGGTTTAGCCCGTCCATCACCGATTCCACGCGGAACAGGAGGAGGTACATACCATCGACCGTCTTTTCGATGCGCTCGCTATCCGGGCCGGGAATAGTTATTCGGCCAGTTGGCGGCAGAAACATGTTGAAGCGTTTGACTGGAGTGAAGCGTCTGCGAGTTCCGCGTTCTTCAATCGGCAGTGAAGACTCAGGCAGGAGGTCGCGCTGTACGGGCGCTGCCTCGCCGGGCTTGACGATCTCCCAACGCCCGATTAATCGACCCGAGCCGGTATATAAAATCTCAGCCGTAATTCGCGGCAAAGCTTCGCCCGACTTTACGAACGGCACGGTTTTGTTTCCTCCGTCCCAAAGCAGTCGGACATTCGTAATGGAAAATGGAACAGCCGCACCATTCCCGCCGAGCCGTAAGTCACCGGGACATACTCATCAGGTCCCCCACTTGAGCTGGCGAATCGTCGAACGTAATAGAACGTCGCGGCCTGGCCTCGAGCAGCATCCAGGTATGCCCGACGAGCGACTGAGGGGGTAACTGACATGATGTCTGTGTATGCGTTATTGCCGCTCAAGCGTGACTGGTTGTAACGAACGGGCAGGCGGCCAAAGATAACTGCTGGGTCGCACTTGAATCCGAGGTCCGGAGCGGCAGGCACAATCGCGCCACACCAGGTCGCTTCGACCGGGCTACGATTGCCAAGGTTGCTGAAGGTGAGAAACACGCTGGTGGCGCCTTGCGAATAGACCGTGGCATCGCCGGGCGACACGGTGATCTGAGCCGCCACCGGCATTACGCAAGCGCAAAGTAGCGCGAGAAAGTAGACGGCATTTTTCATCAGAGACCCTCCGCGATATATCTACTTGTGGTTTATGTCCGACACCGTAGTTTGTCGTTGCCTACCTAAGCG
>DATKIS010000651.1:0-3525 GCA_035543975.1 Pyrinomonadaceae bacterium | reverse complement strand
CCACTCACGCTTTTCACCGCATGGATTGTCAGATCAGCACGGCAATCAGAGCTATGCCAGTTCATTCTCGTTTTGACGGGCGTAGCCGTATGTCATGTGGTGACTGATAGGGCCGTCCTTTACGCAGCAATCTCTGAGCAGGAAGGTTTGGCCCTCGATGGCCTCAGCCTGGTGCTCTTATTTTTCAAGGCAGTTAGACTTCTCTTAGGAGATGATCTGTTGACTTTGATAAAGGAGCGAGTCAAGAACTGGCTCACCCTGTTGTAAAGAGTGTCGGAGCTCGGACTAGCGAATTAGCAATCGAGCGTCATTGCTCTGAGGACGGCTAGTCTGAAACCACAACCATCACTCACACAATCAAGGAAGGAGTCGGTAACTTTGGTTTGGTGCACCCGGCATGATTCGAACATGCGACCCCCTGATTCGTAGTCAGGTACTCTATCCAACTGAGCTACGGGTGCTTGACTGAATAATCGTAAATTCTGGACAGTCGGCAACAACCAAACAGCTTTTCCAAGTGAATCCACGACCTCGACAGTGAGCTTTGAATATATGTGTCGTGGCTGAGGGGTGTCAAGCGAGACCCCAAGCCAAGGTAGTAGTTAGCTTGATAAACAAGGCTCGGCGGCCATTAAGGACCGAGAGCGAACCTGGGTCCTCAGCGGGACAACCCGCTGAGGCATGGATGGAGCAGGGTACTAATCTCAGAATCTCTACGCACCCTCTATGTACCTTGTGTCTCGGCCTTTAGGCTTTGAGAGGTTCCATCATTGAGACACAAGCACACGAAGGACACACAGACAAAACGCATTAGGACTCTACTCACAAACCGCCGAGACTTCTCCGGTATTTCAGGTTTCATTGAGCGGAAAAACCTGCCCATTGGCATCACCACCGCACGCGGGATAAACTGCTTGACCAACTTTACTTCGATATCTACCTAGCGCCTTTAGGTGCTGACGAAGGGTCCACAAAATTACGTGACTGACAACTTTACCGAGGATAACGAACCGGGAAACACCTTCTTTGAAACTGCGGCGAGGATTGCCCAGGGGATCGATAGTCTCGAAGCACGCTCTGAAATCCTGTCTCTGACAGCCATCAAATACGCTGAGGTGGACCGGCTTGATCTGGCTGTCGATTTGGCAGTGACCATCGGCGATTCCTACCTGCGCGACCAGTCGCTGGCAATAATTGCCGGTAAATCTGTGGAGCTTGGCGCCGGGGATTACGCTGATACTATCGCTAACATAATCGAAGACGATTCGGCTTATGCCGTCGCCATAGAGCAGATGGCGGTTGCCTACGCCGAGGCTGGTGCGTTTGATAAGGCCCTCGAGGTGGCGCAACAGCTAGCTGAAAGTGCGCCCGCGTTGAACCGCATAGCTCTCTCTTACGCCGTTCAGGGCCGGCCCGCCGAGGCGCTCCAGACAGCCGGATCAATTGACTATCCGGATTTGAAAGCTAATGTGCTGGTGGAGTTGGCCGGCAAAGCCCTGCATGAAGAACGAAACGACGACGCTGCGGAGCTTTTGCTCGAGGCGCGGACCGCGATTGAAGAGGTCGAGTTTCCGGAACAACAAGTCTCTATCCTGATAGCTCTGGCTTCGCTCAACCATAAATCTGGTCAGAAAGCAGCGGCGGTTGAGATGCTCACCCAGGCGCGAGACTTAGCCAATGAATCTCAAGACTTAGCCCGAGATGGACAGTTGGTGCAAATCGCCGGAGGATGGGCCGAGCTGCAGCGTTATGACGAAGCCGATCAGGTTATCGAAGAAGTCGAACACCCTTTCCAATTCGCCCACGCTACGGCCAGGATCGCGCTTGAACATCACAAGGCTGGTGCTACCGCCAAAGCGCTTGAATTGTTGACCGACGCGACGGAAGTAGTTCGCGAGGAAGAAGTCTATGGTGATCAGAGCTTGCGGATGCGCGAGAGTTTGCTTGCGGAGTTAGCCAGTTGTTATGCGTTTGCCGGTCATTACGACGAGGCATTACAAATCGCCGGGGGGATGAGTACCGCGGAAGAACAGCACCGAACCTTAGCTGAGATAGCCAAACGGTGCGTGCGCTCCGGACATAACGATCGGGTGATTCAAGTAACCGAGATGATCAAAGACGCTTACGCCAGGGTCCTTGTTGAGCTGGAGATTGTGGATGCTTTCGTGGCCTCGGAGCAATTGGAGTTGGCTGACCATGCCTTGTCCCGGACACAGACTTACATCGCCACGATGGAGCGACCTTATGAAAAGGCGATGGCTTTGATGGAACTGGCTCCCCGGTTGGCACGAAGGGAACAAGTAAAGGAACAAGCCGGCCAGGCTTCCCGGGTGCTGTTCGAAGCTCTCACAACTCTCAGTGAGATTGATGGCGCATATCATCAATCGCACGCCCTCATTAATTTAGCCGGCAAGTATCAGAAACTGGGACAGCACCCCGGTGAGAATGAACAGCAGGTGCTTGAAGAAATGCTACATAGGCAGGAGCGATGACGCGATCGTCGGCCCATCCGGTCCCCCAGTCGCGCTCCCATCAACCCCGTTCGTCTCGAGCTACCGGCGTCATACCGCCGGATACCAAAGCGGCATCAACTGGGGTCCCCGGCGCGGCAGCCGCGCTGGGGTGGCGTGCCGCCGCACTTCAAACAAGATTTGCTTAGCGGGCAAAGTATCCGGGCCGGGTGCGAGCGATTAGCGCCGGCTGGGTCACCTCGACCCGGATCTCATGCCACTTTCCGTCGCGCGAGCGTTCGCCCGCCGGCTGATACGACACTGTGTAAAGCGAGCGCAAGTCTGCGGCTACCTCAGCGTACAGCCGGGCCATTTGGTCCAGGCGTACAATCTCGTTGAGTCTGCCGCCAGTGCGATCCGCCAGATTCTGCAAACGCGTACGAGCGGCGCTGTAGATTCCAGTGATCGTTGGATCCGGCAAAGGCAGACGCTTGGGATCACCTGAGGGCAACGCCAGGGGATAGATGGTCACTCCCTGGCGATCCGCCGCGGTCAGGACCGCATTCAGCGCGCTGCTTGCTTTGGCGTCGATAGAGTTGATGGCCTCTTCATCAGTCCGGGCCCGCGAGGCCGTAGCCCGATCCAGGTTGCGCAACCCCGTATCCAGCCCGTCCGTCAACACCACAATCGCTTTTCGTCGCTTGCCTTCCTTGTCCAGCTCCTTCAAAGCATAACTAAGCGCTTCATACAAATTCGTGTTGCCCGCGCCTTCGGCAATGTCGATGGCGTAGCTCGACTTTTTTCGATCCGTTGAAAACCCGGCGAGACTTTTGACCTTCGCGTTGAACTGAATTACCGCAACCCGGTCTTCCGGCGCCAGCGCATCAAGGAACCGCCAGGCGGCCTGCTTCAACTGGGGACGAAAATTCACGGTGGAGCCGGACATGTCCATCAGCATCACCAGGCTAAACGGCGCACTAGTGGGTTCGAAAGAAAGAATCGGCTGCCTGACTCCGTCTTCGAAAACGCTGAAGTCGTTACGCGCCAGCGAAGTTATTGCCCGCCCCTGCGAATC
>DATKIS010000650.1:0-4698 GCA_035543975.1 Pyrinomonadaceae bacterium | reverse complement strand
GCTTTTGCGTCAACCTACGTGCACGTAGGCATTGTGCGAGTCAAAGGCCTGGAACCCAGTCAGGTGGTGCGCGTTATTCGTTGGGTTGAAGACCGGAAGGGGAAACCATATCGCTGGCCCATCGTCATGGGTCTCGACACAAGTGACGAAAGTCGGTTTTATTGCAGCCAGCTTGTCTGGTTGGCTTATAAGAACGTGCTGAATATCGATTTGGACAATGACAAAGGAGTGCTGATCTTTCCAGGCGATCTTTACGACAGCAGCTATGTGGAGAAGATTGTGCCCTAGCAGAAAAACAGATCGTTAGGCGCAGATGGACTCGGATAACGCAGATCAGAAGGTTCCTCGTGTTCTGTGTCCGATGGCTTTGCACAAAAAGTAGAACTAGTACCGCGATGAAGACAACCACCGAATTCTGTTCACGCGGAGCGATCTCATTAACACCGTGGCTTCAGCCCGGTGATAGGGAGCGGCTACAACGTTTTAACCGTTTCTAACGGTTTACCGTGACTTGGGAAAACCGTTAGAAACGGTTTGGCGGGTCATCTTTACGTTTTCGGCCACCGGGCTAAAGCCACGGTGTTAATGAGATCGCTCCGCGTTACTCACAGATTGGACTTTTTGTGCAAAGCCATGTCCGACCCACGTGAATCCGCGGCCAAATACAAGCGCTCGACTCATCGGTCTAACGCAGAGCCTGACCTCTTCCCCCCTGCAAATTAACACGCCACGTTTCTAATTCGACGGTCCCGGCTTGGCCACTATAAACGGTGCCAGGCCAAGCTCGCGCCGGTAGAACACTCGCGGCCGCTGTAGATTCCGCTTGGCCGGATCCGTTTTCTCGTCCCCCGGCACAAACGCCACCACCTGCTCCAACTGTCGTCCCTGCCCTTCCTTCAGTTTCTCTTCCTGCATTTGCGGCACGCGTTGCGTCGCATAATCAAGCCACTCCTTCAGAAACACCTGTCCATCCACGGGCTGAAGATCGGCCGCCGAAGTCTTTAGTCCCTCCTCAACCAGGGCGAAGGTTAGATAACCGTGACCTAGCTTGGCTGCTTCCATGGCCGCCTGGTAGCTCTGCGCCGCCGTCAGCACGTACATTCCCTTTTCATAGGCCAGTTGGGCCAACCCCCTGCTGTTCATTGGGCCACGCCGCTTCTCGGCCGCCTCCAGCGCCTGGCCCGAATTGCAGGCGTCAATCACCAACAAAAACTGTCCGGCATCCACCGACTCAAAACTACGCTCCAGCTCGCGATCCGAGATGCTGCGGGTGACGATGGTCTGCAGGGCCGCCGCATCAATTTGATTTCGCGCACCGCTAAAACCCAGGTCATGCGTTATCAGGTAAAACTGATTTTGCTGGGCGGTGCCGTGACCGGCGAAATAGACGACCACCGCATCTTCCGGCTTAACTCGGGTCGCGAGGCCGCCCAGGGCCTGAAGGATATTTGCTTTGGTGGCCTTCGCGTCCTGCAGCGAGATGATCTCAGTCCGAGCGTAGTTTTTGAGCTTGGTCTCCTGGCGTTGCAGTTCGGCGGCAAAGTCGTTGGCATCGGCCACGGCATAGCGAAGGTCAAACTGGGAGTTCGCATATTTGTTGACGGCGATTGCCAGTATGTAGAGCGTGCCGGGCTGCTTCAAACTGTCGTTGCCGGTAACGGCAATCGTCGCATCGGCACTCTTGATGTTGTCTCGATTAAAGCCGTAGGCAGTCAATTGGTTCGCACCGGCGACGATGGGGATCTGGGCTTCCAATACCACGCGAGCCTGGCCTTTCAGCACGTCGCCTCGCCAGGCTTTCACCAGCGCTCCATTGCGAAACAGGCGTATGTCCTCGGCGCCGGCCGGGGCCTGGCTAACCTCGACTTTCACTCCGATCGTGCGGGATCGGACTGTGGCGGCGGCAACCTGCGCTTCATTCACCGACAGTTTCACGACCGGCTGACGGCGATCCCGCTGGGCAATGTTCTGCGGCGCCACTGGCCGCTTACCGGCATATAGATCCGCCAGCAGACCTGGGTGATAGTAATCGTTGAAAAACAGTTCGACTGGAGCGACATCGAAAAGATTCGACGAAAACCTCCACAGGATCTGGTTCCAGGCTGACGGCGATCCATCAAACAATCCATCCGGAGTCAACACCAACCAGTCCTGCTCGTCGAGGGAAAACAGACTGGCCAATTCCATGCCCGCCGCGACGTCCCAGAGCTTCATACTCCCATCGCTACTACCGCTAACCACCAATTTGCCGCCGGAGTTGAAGATTAGCGAGTTAACTGGGCCAGTGTGTCCTGTCAGCGTGTACAGGGGACGCTTTACCACCTGCGGCTCTCCCTCGGCGCTGCGCGACGCTACTTCCCAAATGCGCACCTCGCCATCCTCACTGCCACTCGCCAGTCTCCTGCCGTCCGGGCTCAAGGCCACCGCATTGACCCAGCCTTTATGCCCGAGGTAGGCAGCGTCCGAATCTCCCTGAGCGATGTCCCAAATGAGAATCATTCGGTCCTGGCTACCGCTGACCACCCGTTTTCCATCAGCGCTGAAAGCTAGCGCAGTGACTCCGCCGGAATGGGCCGCTAAGGTCTTCAGTTCTTTCCCGGTTGCCACGGACCAAATCTTTACCGCGGTGTCCTGACCTCCGCTCGCCAACAATTTGTTATCGGGACTAAACACCAGGTGCCGGATGCTTTTTACATGTCCAGTCAGGGTGGACAACTCGCGACCAGTGCCGGCGTCCCAGAGTTTAATTGCATTGTCGCGGCCGCCGGCGGCTATCAGCTTCCCGTCGGGACTTAGGGCCACCCGCTCGGGGACGAATCTCGAAGCTCGCGGGACGGTTATCGTTTGCTGGGCCTCCGACTGCGACACATTCCAGACGCTGAGTGAACTGCCGGACCCACCGGCCGTTAGTTTGGCGCCATCGCCGCTGAGCCCAATTGAGTGTCCAGTGTTTCGGCCGACTAAAGATCGGACGAGTTGACCTGTGATCGGGTCCCAAATCTTGATCGTGTCCTGGCGGGTGATGCCCGCAATTCCGGCTTCCAAAGCACTCGCCAGCACCTTGTCGTCCGCGCTCGCGGCAACGGTAGTAATAGCGGCGATGCGGCCCTCGAGAACTCGAATTTTCTGGTGTTTGACGCTGTCCCAAAGCGCCACAGTGTTGTCGGAATTGCCGACCGCCAGGAGTTTGCCGTCCAGGTTGAAGGCGACAGAGTCTACGCCCAGTTGCGATCCTGCGAGAGTCTGCAACGTCTGCCCGGTCGTGAAGTTCCACAAGGTGGTTTCAGTTCCGCCGGTACCCGCGAGCGTTTGTTGATCCGGGCTGAAACTCAGCGCTCTGGCACCGTCAGGCATGGTGCGCACAAGGTTCCCGGTAGCTGCATCCCACAGCTTCACGGCCTTACCGCCGGTAGCCAGCACTTTACCGTCGTAGCTGAAAGCGAGCGGAGTCTCCGTTGGGGAATTTGACTCGCTTGCTTTGATCGTCCTGATTTCGCTACCCGTTCTAACGTCCCACAGTTTCGCTACTTGAGCTCCGGTGGCGAGAGTCTTGCCGTCGGGACTGAAGGCGACCACCACCGGCATACCGGTCGTCGCGCTTGACGCAGCCGCTAACGTGCGCAACTCGCGACCGGTAGCCAGGTCCCAGAGCTTCACCGTCTGATCGCCACTGCCGCTCGCCAACATCTTTCCATCAGGACTAAAGGCTACTGAGGAGACATAAAGCGTATGCCCCTTCATTGTTTGTTTTACGTTGCCACTGGCAACCTCCCAAATCTTTATCGAGTTGTCGGCGCTTCCGCTCGCCAACTGCTTATCGTCCGGACTGAAGGCAATTGAGCCTACGGTTCCGGTGTGTCCCTTGAGCGCTCGCAGCTGATTACCGGTGGCGGGGTTCCAAAGCACGATGGTCTGATCGACACTCCCAGACGCCAAAAGCCTGCCGTCGCGAGTGAATGCCAGCGTCAGCACCTGGCCCGAATGGCCCGTCTGGACACTCAGCTCCGGCTTCTGACCGATGACAAAAGCCACGGAAACTAAGACGATAATGATGGTTGGAACCAAATGGAAACGCATTGTCGAAACCTCCAACAATTTTCGGAGCGCAGATTTAATGTCCGACACACTTCAGTTTGTCGAACGGTTGGCGGCATTCAAGGCAAAGTTTCAAACGTCGCTACGCGACGCGCGACCGCTTCGTCGGCTTTCCCGGCCTTGAAAGGCCGGGCTACATTCACCCCGACGCTACGCGTCGAAAACACTTGCTCAAGCTTCCTTCAGTTTGTCGCTTTGGTACGAAGCGACAAACCATAAAGTGTGTCGGACATTTTCCCGCCTGGTTCCGGCTACCGTAGCGGATTCGTCACCGTCGTTTGCAGCTCCACCGGAACGGCTCGCTTAAACTTCAGCATCAGCTTCTTGAAGTGTCCGCAAACGTAAACTCTGCCCGTCACCGGCCAGGTTTCTTTCGAGTTCAAGACGTCATCAATTGCTCTCAGGACGGTCTGCGGGGTACTGACAAAGATCCGGACCGAGGGTGCCAAGGTTAATGGTGCCTTGTTCGGTAGCTTAAATGGATGAACATGGTCGTCAATGTTGACCGGCGTGTCATTGACCTTCATATCCTCGAACACCAGCAGGTCGACATCTCCCTGCTGCTTCACCGCGGCGATGATTACCGGCACGTCGAAAGTAACC
>DATKIS010000649.1:0-2800 GCA_035543975.1 Pyrinomonadaceae bacterium | reverse complement strand
GACAGAGATGTTGCGGATCGGCCGGGCATTCCGGAGATCTAATTGGCAAGCAATATGCCAACTGCAAGCTGCGCCTGCGGCTTGCCGCCGCACCTTGCGGTAAGGCTCTGCCTTACCGGAAATCGGGCCTCCCCTCTTCTTTCCTGAGCCTTACCCTCAGGAAAAGATATTTTGTCATCAGTCTCCGGAAAGGCTGCGGCCTTTCCGCAGTGTGCGCCGGCAGAGCCGCGGGCACAGCTTGAATCCTTTTCATGAGGAATCCTTCCCCACCTAAGAGTTTTCACACAGTCTCCAAAGCCACGGTGTTAATGAGATCGCTCCGCGTGACGGAAGTTCTCAATGCATGCGCGAGCCTTTGCGGAAAATCGCTTCGCATTCGAATGACGCTCACCCAGCAAGTTTCCTTGCCTCTGATTGATCGCCCGGTTCTTAGAAAAGGAAGAGGGACGCCGCCCTCGCCCCAAGGCAGCGTCCCCCTCCACAGCGCGTGAGCCTCAAAACTCAGAGGTGCACGCGATTCGAAATCCGGCTTCGGCTGGTCGTAATTCGTATTCCATTTGAGTGTTGTCGAAGAATGTTTAGGTACATTCGATTCATGAAACTCCTGCTCGCCCTACAGATCAGGCGGCAGCAGTGGATGTACTGACCTTACCCATGCGTCCTCTTACCAAATTCAAGATATCCTGGGCCAGGAAGGGCTTATAGAGCACGGGTAAGTTTCGCTCTTCGCAGACCGCTTGCAGCTCATTTGAAAATCCACCGCCGGTCATCAAAATAATATGGGTTAGCGGAGCCTGCTGTTGAAACTCCAGGCCGAGTTGTAATCCGTCATCGTCGCCGAGCATGTAATCGAGCAGCACCACATCCGGATGCCGCTGATAGAAGGAGAGCCGGGCCTGGGGGCCATCTTCTGCAATCAACACCTCCCATTTCTCTTCTTTGAGTTCGGCGGCCAGAAAGAAAAGCAGATCGTGGTTGTCGTCCACGATGAGAAGCGTCGGATGTTGACGCACCGTCCCAGTCGCCCCACCCGCCGAGGTTATCGAAAGGTTCTCGCCGTCGCTGTCCACTAAAACGCTGACCTGGGCGCCCGGCCGAATCTCGCCGCGAGCCACCATCGTGGCCAGTGGCTGCGTGAGTTGACGGTGAATCGTGCGCTTCAGTTCCCGGGCGCCATATTCCTGGCTGACTCCGTGCCGCAGCAACAACTGCTTCGCATCCTGCCCAATCTCAATCGAGAAGTATCGATCCCCGAGCCGCAGGTTAACGTGCTCCTGCAAAGCGAGCAGGTCGCGCTCGAGAATCGCTTCCATGGCTTCAGCATCGAGCGGGTTGTAAGTGACTACCGCATCGATACGGTTGACAAACTCCGGCGAGAAACGTTTTCTCACGGCCCCCAACGCAATACTCTCAAGCCTGGTGGTGACATCAACTTGCGACTTGGCCGGGCCGCCGTGAAAACCGATGCCGGGGTTAATCTCTTTCATCATCTCCCGGGCGCCGAGGTTGCTGGTAAAAAAGATCAGACTCTTTTCAAAATTCACGCTGGTATTGTCACCCAGGCGGAGAATACCTTTGTCGAGAATGCCAAGCAGAAGCTTGGTTATTGAATGGGCGGCCTTCTCGATCTCGTCAAACAGTACCAGCGCCAGGTCACATTCCGGGCTGGTTGCGTCCGTCAATTGTTGCTGGGTGAGTAGTGGAGTGGTTTCGCGGTGCCCGAGATAACCCGGTGGAGCCCCGACTAGCTTGGCTGTTTCATGCTCCATCTGAAACTCGCCGCA
This sequence comes from Pyrinomonadaceae bacterium, assembly GCA_035543975.1. Lineage (GTDB taxonomy): Bacteria > Acidobacteriota > Blastocatellia > Pyrinomonadales > Pyrinomonadaceae > PSRF01. The sequence goes on along the minus strand of DATKIS010000649.1, from coordinate 1,016 downwards.
ATCAATTTTGAGAATTTTCTTTTCGTCGCCATGCAGCAGCTCCGCGATAGCCTCGACGGTTTTTGTCTTGCCGGTGCCAGTTGGTCCAAGCAACAGAAATACGCCAGCGGGCCGGCCTTGCGGCGCTAGCCCGGACTGATACATGTAAACGTAAGGGACAATGGCTTTGGTCGCCGCGGACTGGCCTACCACCTTGCGCGATAACAACGTGACCAGGTCAGACGTGTGGTCAACCGCCCGCATTCCCGGCTGAGGGTTTGATAAAATGGGGTCCAGCATTGGGCTAATCCTTTCTGTAGGTGATGTGCGCGGTTGCTTAACTTGTCAGTCCACAAGGAGCTCCCGGATAAAACCACTTGGAAGTGTGGACTGAAAGTTTTGATCAGGTGGGCCACACCGACAGCTTGACTGGCGCTGGTGACTGCTCTTGGGAACCCAGCGGACTGCGAAGCCGTCTTCTAGATCGGACTTAAGGTGGGCCTACAATACTCTCCACGATTAGGGAGCGGTATCGTAGGAACTACCAATCTTGCATGGTTGATTCAGCTACAACGTTGTCAGCATTTGCGCCATACGGCTGAAAACGATTTCAGCGTGGGGTACTTGGCTTAGCTCGCGTAGGGGCGCGCGTATGTCCGCGTGCACCGGTTCGACGAGGCAGTAGCACGTGGGGTTGCGAGTGGTTCCCTGCTGAATCCACACACTGCCACCTCAGCCAGTTTCTCCCGTTTGAGGACATTGGCTTCACTTTCGGATTGGAGTGCCGGGGCGGGGCCGATCGGCTAACTGCGAGGTGGTGCCGATCTAATCGGGGCCGGTCCGACTCTGACAGCCGGAGATTCTGTTTGTTGAGGCGCTGCGGGAAGACCTCTCCAGATCAGTCGACCAACTTGTGCTGGAAGGCATAGTGGATAAGCTCCGCAGTGGACTTCATACCCAGCTTCTGAAGAATGCGTCCGCGGTAGGTGCTAATCGTGCTGGTGCTGAGTGAGAGGATATCCGCAATCTCACGTGCG
>DATKIS010000648.1:0-5713 GCA_035543975.1 Pyrinomonadaceae bacterium | reverse complement strand
CGACCGGCCTGAAGGAGAAGCGGGCGGCTGGCTTGCCGGAGATAGCTGGCTAGCCGGAGAAGGTGGGGTCTCAATCGGCTGCGAGGGTTTGGTCTCAAACTGGACCCACGGTTGCTCGATGGGTTGCGGCGGCGGTGTTGTTTGCCCGGGACGTTCGTCCACCGGCGTCTTGCTTTGACTAGCAGGTGCGTCTGGCGTGCCCTCGCCGGTCGCGAAAGGCTCGGTGAGTCTACGCTGCCGGTGCTCTATTCCCAGCTGCTTCTCGATGCCGTGCAGCCGCGCGGTGTTCGTTGCCAACACGCGTTCGAGCAGGTCGAGTCGTTCGATAAGCTGTTTGAGGATCTCTTCCGCCGGAAGGTCTTCAGCCATTTGCTCTCCTGAAGCTCCGCCTAAATGGGCTCGAGGCTTCGATGCGCCCCGCACATGTTAGGGCAGGACGCCGGAAAGCGATAGCCAAAGGAGATCGAACGCTATCCGCAGATTTCGCAGATTACACCGATTCAAATAAGAGCGGTTGCAAAAAGCATTCTCTAAGTCCTCCCGCAATCCCAACGCTGAAAGGGTTCGCCAATTCAGTCCGTAATCGTAACGCTGAAAGCGTTCGCAAATCTCCACCGCGGGTCGAGCTTGAACTCCAACGCTGAAAGCGTTCGCAAATTCCAGCCCAGGGTTTGCGCTCTGGCAACCCTGGGTACACGCAACATGATTTTCATGGACGCAACCCTGAAGGGGTTGCGTCGTCGTTTCGCAAAGAGCAAAGCAGCCGCAACTCCTTCAGAGTTGCGAAGAACCACTTGCGCTACTTCTTAACCCAGGGTTTCAAAGCAAACCCTGGGCTGAAATTAGCCAACGCTTTCAGCGTAAATTCCTCTGTAGCGCGCTGACTTGTCAGCGCATTGGTCGTCGGCGACCTGTCGCCGTCGTCAGTCAGATTACCGAGCCTGTACCGATGCGGCGCAGTGTGGCGGAAAGACGGTGGCGACAGGGAGCCGCAGACCAAAGCGGTAACAGGTTACCGCACTCCAAACTATCGATTCCGCGTTGGAATAACGCGAGAAAGGTAAGGCTTTTGCGGAGCTTGAGAGAACCTGCTGAGTCGAGCTAGGGACGGTTATTGGGCTTTTGAGACTCGATCTCTTTCTTCAATTCCCGAGCGCGATGGAACCAGCCGAGTTCGGTGTCGATTGTCGAGGTTTCTCCGAATTCGTTCGAGACTGATACTTGGCTCGGGTAGTCCTTAAATGAAACTTTCAACTTGGCTTTCGCAGCGATAGGGCGCTTTAGCGTTACAAATATCTGGTTAGACCGATTGACAACCTCATACTGGGACGGCGGGTCGAATGTGATCAGCGGCTTTTCAGGTGCCTCAGCGTAGTATTGGGCAACAATCTGAACATCCTTCGCGGCCATCTCGCCGACGTTTAAGAGAAAGCTGCTCTCCGAAACTGCGAAACGCTAGAAAATATCAAACTGGTGTCATGAGGTCAGTACCACCTCGCGGTAGCGGGTGGGTCGGCAGCTAGGCGCGACCAAAGGACCCACCCGCTACCGCGAGGTGGTACTGACCTCATGACACCGCGATGTGCTTAAGTATAGACGCTGTCTTAGCTGCACAGCTTGATGACCCATTGAGGTGGCTCCGGATCGTCTTCAAAGCTCACCTTCATTCCTTTGCTGGTCATCCACCGCCAGAGCCAGCTCGGCCCAAAGTTCGTTACATAAGTATCTTTCGTTTGATAGGCGGGATCGCTCATTGCTTCGTCCAGGCTGACAAAACGATAGTTGCGCGCGGTCAGGCGACTCAGTAGTTCATCAAAACTATCAGCACTGACGTCGTTGGCATGCACCAACAAGGTCTGAGGGATCTCACGCCCGAAGACCAGGACCGAAATGCGTTCGGCGGCATCAGTCGCGGCGATGGTGAAATCCAGATACGCCTCGCGCAGCCGCCTGGCCGTTGCCCGGTCCCCCTTGCGGAGTGCACGCACGTAACAACCGTTGAAGACATAGTCCTGACCGTCAATCGTGTGAGGCGTAACTTTATACCCTCGCGACGCCAGGAAGTTTTCAATAGCTTCTTTCTTCGTTTGAGTATCGCCTGTGTGTGTATACGGGTGACGAAAATAGAGTTGATACGAAGGACGTGATTGCATGAGACGACGCGTGACGACTTCGCCTCTAACAATCTCATCCTGAAACTGCTCTATCGTGAGTTTGTTGAAATCGGCATGCGAATACGTGTGGTTGCCCAGGGTCATTCCCGCATCAACCCACTGCTGCAACAAAGCAATTCGCGCGTCAACTTCGCCCGCCACCTGCAATGGACCTTCATTGACGAACCCGACTACCGGAACGCGTTTCAAGCGTAAGGCGCGCAGTATCTTAGTCGTCGCACGCCGCGCGTTCGACAACTTACCTTGCTCGATACCAACGTACGGCAGATCATCAAATGTGATCACCATACTTCGAGAAGGCTGACTTGTCTGCGCTGACGCACTTAGGCTAAGGAGCAGAATGGCTAACGGAATCTTGAGATTCATACTATAGGAAGCTCTGATCAAGTGCGTCAAACTTTTGGAGTGCGGCGGCTCGACGCCGCTTTGGTATCCGGCGGCTTGACGCCGCTTAAACACGTTACAAACACATTCGTTCGTCGAGCGAGTAAGGTGATTCCGACCTTGACCTCCTGCAACAAAGCGGCGTCAAGCCGCCGCGGACCAAAGCGGCGTCGAGCCGCCGCACTCCAAATAGTTGACGCTTGGTCACGCCGCGACAAACTGTATATGCAAAAATAGAACGAACGCCTCGAGTGACTTCGTCATTGACCATTCATCATTGCTTTTTGTTTGCCAGCGCCAGCCGATTTTCCCTGGCGGATCGAATAAAGCCGGTGCTCTGTCCGTATTAACAAACGCTCTCCCACTAACGCAGGTGACGCGAGGGTGAAGTCATCAAGCGCGTTCACGTGCAATAACTTGAATTCCTCGCCCGTCCCCATGACGAAGGTGTGGCCCTCCTCGCTCAGGGCGAAAAGCTTGCCATTGTAGGCCCAGGGCGAAGTCGTAAACGCAGTTGCGGCCGGGATGATTCGTGTTTTGTAGGTCTGCTCTCCAGTCTTCGCGTCGTAACGGTTCAAGATTCCAGTTTCAGTCAGCGTGTAAACGGCGCCCTGATAGGCCAAGGCTGACGGCAGATAAGTCCCACCACGCGCTTGAGACCACACGACATACTCGTTTGAGGTCTGATCCTTTCCTAGCGATATGTCGCCGGTCGCGCCAGGACGAATAGCGAACAACGGACGTCCTCGACCTCCATTAACATAAAGTAAACCCTCGTATGCGAAAGGCGTGGGAATAGGCGCCGGCGCCATTCCAGACATGCGCCACAACTCTTTTCCCGCCAGGTCGTAACTAATCACTTCCCTTGGTCCAACTGCTACGATCTCGCTGCGGAGCGCGTGCCGCCAAATAAAAGGCGTGGCCCATCCTGACCGTGCTGGTTGCCCTGTGGCCAACTCTCGATTCGTGCGCCAGACCTGCTTGCCTGTCTTTTTGTCGAAGGCGGCGATGTATTGCTGTTTTTCGTTATCGCTCACTACCACTACCAGGTTTCCGGCCAATGCGGGCGAACTCCCGGTCCCGAAGTTGTTGTAAATCGGATTCGCTTCAAGCGGCGTCGTCCACGCGAGCTTGCCCTTCACGTCAAATGCCCATAACCCCAGATTCGCCACATACACGTAGACGCGGGCGGAGTCGGTGACAGGACTCTCAGAAACAAAGCTGTTTTTGCGGTGACGTCCGCCGGGTGGATGCCCGGTATGAAACTCCTTCTTCCATTCCACCTTGCCGCTTTTCAGGTTCAGGCAATATACAAAGTAATGCAGCGTCACCTCGTGCGGCAGCTCTTTGTCGCGTTCCGTGACGCGCCTGAGCACTTCTTCTCTGGGCAATCCTTGTTTCATTAGCTCCGCCGCATACTCGTTCGAGTATTCAGTTCCGATCTGTGGCGACTTCGACTTGCCGTCCGTTGTTACAGTCGTTACGAAGACCCTACCCTCGGTCACGATTGGAGACGACCATCCGCGTCCGGGGATTTCCTGCGACCACTCTACGTTTTCAGTATTGGACCAGCGTTCGGCCAACCGTAGATGCGCTCCAACAGGATTTGAGTTTGGACCGCGGAACTGCGGCCAAGTTGTGTCCTGGCCGCGAACGATAGGCGACACCAGGAACAGTGCGCTCACTAGAAGCAGAGCGCGCGAAAGAGCCTTCGAGTTAGTAAACTCGCGATTGCTTATTGATTCTGAACAATTTGTCATCATGTGGCTCTGTGAAGTGGGACCTACCTTCTTTGGGCCAAGGTCCCGAGTCGTGCTCTTCAAAAAGTTGCTCTAGCGTTTTACCGCGGAGATGCAACAGCTATGGGCTGATTCGCCGTCCACTCTGGATGCCATGTAGCACATCGGCGGATCGCCAGGATTGTAGGCGCCCTTTCTGATGAAGGTGTAGCCTTTGCATTCAGGATTCTTAGCGCAGTCTGACTGGCACTGCTCGGGAGTCGTCCCAGGATAGTAAGTCAGGTTTTCCCCCGTCAGAGAGGCAGCGTCATTTCTTTCTTTCCATATCCCGGCCTCTTTCGTGGCAGTCGGAGAAGGACTCGGCGTGACTCTCACAAGTGGCGAATCTGATCCGTCGCGCTGCGCTAACCAGACAATACCGAGGATGCCAAGTAGAAGCGCCACACATGCTCCCAGGGTGATACTCACCCATCGATTTCCTGGCGCTCTCTGGGTTGGTAGCGCTTCGGGTTTCGCAGAATACAGAGGCGGGGGTTGAAGAGATTGGATCGTCGTAATGAAAGAGCCTCTGGAATCCGACGGCATTGACTCGGGACTAAACACTTCAGTCGGCGCTGGAGCGTGGAGCATGGTGGGAGGCAGGCTAGGAGCTTTGTCTCGATCGTAGTGGTAAGACAAGGTTGAGCCGTCGTCGAGACAGAAGTTCATTGTCTCATCAGCATAGGTACGATTACAGGTAGGACAGATTTTCATCTCATCTCCCACAAGGAAACTCGCGGATTCGAACCATCGAAGGCAAGTGCCAACCAGGGCGGCTTTGCCATAAAGGTCAGTAACACGCCTTTCGCCGCGCAGCGGTGGCTGAGTTTAGCCCGGCCTTTCAAGGCCCGGGGATATTTGCTTTACCGCCCGGCGTCGCGTCATCGACGCATGAATCCGTTGTCAATCGTCGCTAACGCGACGAGAAAGGCGAGGCCTCTCCTTACCCGGCCTTGAAAGGCCGGGCTAAATTCACCCGCCGCTCAGCGGCGCAACGAGCCCCCAATGTCGGGCTCGATTACTTTGAGGCAAAACCAACCGGGGCCAATAAACTCTTATCAGGAGTTAGGTAAGTCCTGGGTAGTCTATACAAGACAACTGGGGGAAATAACAACCCCCACGACTTTTCAATAAAACATCTACGCATTCACGGCGGCGCAAAGGACGGAGAGGACCGCAGCCGTGGTTGAACTTAGCGAAGGCTTCGCGGCTTGAGCAGGGCTTCCGGATGACGCGGTTAGTCGACCGACCGATTCGCGATTAATCGCCAGCGGGCACGCCGATGCGCGCTAAGTCGTCGGCCGAGGCGCCCTCGTGATACAGCCTCGCCAGTTCATCAGGGTCGAAGGCGTAACCGAAGGGCGGCCGGCCGATCTC
>DATKIS010000647.1:0-5047 GCA_035543975.1 Pyrinomonadaceae bacterium | reverse complement strand
GCCGACGCTTGTCCGGAACTCGGAAGGTGTACCAGCGGATCTCGCCCGGGCCTCACGCGACGTTCTCGTCACGGTAACCAGAGGCTTGGATTTCGTAACCGCAAACGGCGAGCGACATTATGAAGCAGAGTTGTATCGCCTCAAGGGCGAGTTGCTACTCGCCCAAGTGGCAAACAACGAGAATCTGGGAGCAGATTCTTTACGGGTTGCCGCGGAAGCATGTTTTCATCAGGCCATCGAGATAGCTCGCCGGCAGAGGGCGAAATCCTGGGAATTGCACGCGGCGCTAAGCTTGGCCCGCCTGTGGCAAAAGCAGGGTAAGCGAATGGAAGCGAGGGACATGCTGACAGAAATCTACGGATGGTTTAGCGAAGGATTCGAGACTTTTGACCTGTTGCAGGCCGGGACGCTGCTCGATGAGCTGTCGTAGCCGCGCTTCAAGGCGACACGGCTAAAAGTCGCAAGGCATATGAGGATTTTTCGCGCTCTGGAAAGATGCCGATCCGGATTTGCCGATCTTGGATGAGGCGAAGAACGAATATCAGAAGTTGAGAGGACACTGCCGCGATTTCGCGAAGAAGAGTTAGCCAGCCTTGCTGACTACCAACCTTGACCCGCTAGTATTGTCCTCGGCCTCATCTGGCACGAACGAACTCAAAGGGCATGTTCCGATCTTCTTTTGGAGTATTGCTTATTTGCCGCGCTCACAAAGCGCTTTTAGTGCCTAGGCCAGATCATTTCGTGGTTAAAGGAAATGGAAAGCCTTCGTCCTATATTGCAGTCTGAATTCTTTTGGGGGGACGCCCTTCCCGTCGCGAGGAAAGCACAACCTACTTGGGAATGAGCCAGGTTTGCCCGTCAACCGAAAAGAACAGTCAACCACTGCGAAAATGCCCTCGCGGTGGGAGTCTCAGGCCGAAGTGATTGCGCTGTAATTCCCTGGCCCAGAGGACGGCCCGGCGTGTCTTGCCACGCCAGAAAGGTGTGGACTATTGCCTTCGAAAGATGGTTTGGGATGAAAGTAGAAGCGCCTTCGGCCTGCGCTGTTGCAACTGCGGCTTCAGCGACTCCGCGTCCTGCTGGCTCGATCATCTCGACGCAAAAGTCTTCGAGCATTCCCTGGATTTGATTGTTAGGCATCAACCATATGCCCAGTTTTGGGGATCCGCCACTTCCCTCAATCACCGTTCCGTTTGCATCTGGGCGACGAGGAAATTTGTAATCGTGATGGCGCATCTGGGCTATGAGGCTGGCCCATCGATTGTCCGGACCCGTATCAGCATCAAGCACGACGCCAATCACGTTCGGAGGGTCAGGTTGCACGACGAGCGCATTTAGACGTTTTAGCAATAGCTGATCGCCCCCGCACTGTTAAGCACGCAGTAAGTCAGTGTTCCAATCAAGCATGGGATTAGGGGTTGTTAGACGGTTCCTGCCGCTGCCAGGCGCTTTTGCGACTAAGCCGCAATTGAACGCAGTGTTTCCATTTCCCTTAACCAATCAAATAATCTGGTTCCAGCTCGGAATGCTTTGGGACGCCAAATTTGAATTCCCTTAAGAGGCTGCCAGTTGCCTGCGTTGCCTGGTGATATCTCGCTGCGGCGGGGCGCCGAACAGCTTTTTATACTCACGACTAAAATAAGATGGGTCTTCATACCCGACGCGAAAACTGGCGCTCGCGGCGTCCATATCTTCGCCTAACATCAAACGTCGCGCTTCCTGCAGGCGAAGATGTTTTTGAAACTGCAGCGGGCTCATCGAGGTGACGGACTTGAAGTGATGATGAAAGCCGGACACGCTCATCCCGAGTTCGCGAGCGATCTCTTCCATCTTCAACTGCTCGTCAAAATGCTCTCGCAGGTGGCCAATCGCCTTCGAGATGCGGCGCGTTTCTCCCCTGGCAGCCAGGATGTGACTGAGACGCGCGCCCTGGCCGCCAAGCAAAAGCCGGTAAATGATCTCTCTGATGATCAGCGGGGCAAGCACCTTGCGCTCGGCGGCAGTTTCAACGAGCCGTACTAGTCTGACTACCGCGTCGAGCAGGTCAGCGTCGACCGAACTCACGTTCATGGCCTTCGCGCTGGCGTCGCCCTTCTTGATCTGGATGCCCGATTCCATGATGACGGAGGCGACCAGCGCCGGCTCCAGATCCAAACGGAAGCCGAGGTAGGGTCGCTCTTCGGATGCCTGCTCTACCTGGAAGGTGAGCGGCAGGTCGACCGTGTAGATCAGGTAATGCTCCGGATCGTAGCGAAAAACTTCCTCGCCCAACATTGCCCGCTTGCTGCCTTGAGCGACGAAGCAGAACGAAGGCTCGTACACCGATCGCACGGGTTCTGTCGGGTCGGATGCGCGGGCAAGATAAAATCCGGGGAAAGCTTCTACACCCCCATCATCAGGTACGGCTGCCGCTATCCGCTCGATAAGTTCCTGACGGTTGCCCTGTAGCCGTTCTGCGTCTCGTTTTGAATCCAGCTTTTTCATAGACCTCATGTTACGCCGTGGATTGCCTCGGTGAAACATCACCTCCGTTTTTTTGCAGGATCGTACAATCATTCGCCACTATCCTCCTACCGCTCCGTGTCTCGGCGCCTTCAGAATCACACCAATCAGTCGGGGCATAGAAAAATGGTCACCAGCGAAATTGAAATGTGGTTGGAGAGATCTTTTGTGAGGTTACCGGGGGCGCCTGTGGGGACGGAAGGGAAAAAATGAAAAGTGTTGTGTTAAATAACGGGGTCAAGATGCCAATCCTTGGGTTTGGCGTTTTTCAGATCGAGGACCCGGCGGAATGCGAGCGCAGCGTAGTTGATGCGATAGAGGTAGGCTACCGTCTCATCGACACGGCGGCTTCATATGGGAACGAAGAGTCAGTCGGCAATGCGATAAAGAAGAGTGGCGTTGCAAGAGCGGAGCTCTTTGTTACCACCAAGCTCTGGATCGCGGACACAGGTTATGAAATACGAAGCGAGCGTTCGGGCGTTCGCTCGACCGGCTGCAACTCGATTACCTGGACCTATATCTGATCCATCAGCCCTACGGGGACGTTTACGGCTCGTGGCGCGCGATGGAGGAGCTTTACCGCGACGGCGTGATCAAGGCTATCGGCGTGAGCAACTTTCACCCGGACTGAGTGATGGACTTCATCGTTCATAACGAGATGGTACCAGCCGTCAACCAGATCGAAACGCACCCGTTTCACCAGCAGGTGGAAACGCAAAAGTTCCTGGCGGAAAACAACGTGCAGATCGAATCGTGGGGTCCGTTTGCCGAAGGTAAAAACAACATCTTCCATAACGAGGTGCTGTCCTCCTTAGCTGCGAAGCACGGCAAAACAGTCGCGCAGGTGATCCTCCATTGGCTGACACAGCGGGATGTTGTTGTTATTCCGAAATCGGTACGCAAGGAGCGAATGGCCGATAACTTCGACATCTTTGGATTCGATCTGGACACGTCAGATATCGAGGCGATAGCTGCTTTGGACACCGGACAAAGTCTGTTTTTCGATCATCGCGATCCGGCGATGGTGAAGTTCCTCAGCGAGGCAAAACGGAATACCTGATGCGCAGGGTGAAGGAATTCAGTATGAAATGCGCGAGGGCCTCAGCGCTGATAGCTATAGCGATTTGCTTTGTCGCGTGCTCCAACGCACAGCAACAACAGAGCAATGCAAAGGTGTCACAGCTGGACCGCAAGGTCCTCATCGTCTATCTGTCCCGAACGAACAATACAAAGGCGGTAGCTGAGTTTATACACGAGGAGATCGGCGGCGCGCTGGTACCGATCGAATTAGAGAGGCCTTATCCCGATGATTACCGTACGACGGTTGATCAGGTCGCAAGGGAGAACGAGACGGGCTTTCTCCCTCCGCTGAAAACAAAGATCGGACGGATTGAGCAATACGATATTGTCTTCATAGGTTTTCCGACGTGGGGAATGCAGCTTCCGCCTCCGATGAAAAGCTTCCTTAAACAGCACAACCTCAAGGGCAAGACGGTTGTTCCGTTCAACACGAACGCCGGTTACGGTGGTGGGAGCAGCTTCGCAACGGTGGACGAACTGTGTCGAGACAGCACCGTCCTGGAAGGCTTTACCACAACGGGTGGAATCGAACGAGACAGCATTCATCTGGCGATCAAAGACGAACGTGCCAGGGAAGTGCGCTCTCAGGTGCGGGATTGGTTAAGAAGGATAAAGGTGCTGTCGTGAAGGCAGCTTATGGGAGAGTGTCATGAACAGAAACAAAGAAGCAGAAGAAACTGACGGCGTGGACCGTCGCAACTTTATCGCGAAAACGCTAGCGGCTGGCACCGGTCTCGCAGCATGGGCGGGCCTGCCGGAAAGTGCTGCTGCGCAGAAGTCTAAGCCGAGTTCCAGCGGCGGCGGGAAACAGGAGGCGGCACGTGGAAGAAGACGACTAGGTAAGCTGGAAGTCTCAGCGATAGGCATGGGCGTTCAGAACATGCATCGCAGGTACGAGACCACGGTACCGTACCGGCCGGAAATGATCAGCATTCTCCGCGCGGCCTACGACCGCGGCATCACCTTCTTCGACTGTGCCGAGGCATACGGGCCTTTCGAAAACGAGCGGATCCTCGGCGAGGCCATCGAGCCGTTTAGAAATAAGGTCAGGATCACTTCAAAGTACGGCTGGAATATCGATCAGCAGACGGGACGTCGGCTTCCCGGGCTTAACAGCAAACCAGATCATATCAAGCAGGTCGTTGAAGGATCGCTCAAGCGGCTGCGGACCGACCGCATAGACCTTCTCTATCAACACCGCGTCGATCCGCAAGTGCCTATTGAAGATGTCGCCGGAGCGATCAAAGACCTGATGGCCCAAGGAAAGGTTCTGCATTGGGGACTTTCCGAACCGGGCATACAGACTATCCGTCGCGCTCATGCCGCGTTGCCGCTGACCGCGATCCAAAACGAGTACTCGATGGCGACCCGAGATCCGGAAAAGGAAGTGATACCGCTCTGCGAAGAGTTGGGAATAGGCTTTGTGCCCTGGTGGCCTCTGGACTGCCAATTACTAACCGGCTGG
>DATKIS010000646.1:0-4440 GCA_035543975.1 Pyrinomonadaceae bacterium | reverse complement strand
CCCGCTTCAGCGCGAATTTCCAGCAGGCGCTCAAGCACTTCGAATGGTGCAAAGCATCTTATCGGATCCCTGTAAGTTGCCATTTCCCCCAAGCGCCTCCTTCCGAAATTGTCAGTCAACTATTCGTTGACTGGTACTTTGATGTACGCGAGCATCATTGCGTTCGTTCAATTCAAACTCATTCTTTGGGGGAGAGAGAACACTACATCCTTTTGACGCGGTATGGCGGAAAAGGTTCCAAATAGAACATGAGTAATACAATCATCACAAATCCGACACCAACTCCACCTCAGCCGCTGAACTTTGTGGCGATGCTTCGGCAGATGTTGAAAGCCTCCGACAAAGTCAGCGATCTGATTTTCTCTCCCGGCCGGCCTCCCCAAATCGAACTAGCGGGCAAACTGGAACCGGTTCTGATTCCCGGGTTGGAAAAGCTTATTCCCCCGCACACCGCGGGAATCGCAAAACTAATAATAGGTAACCACGAAAGCGCCAATGAAAGCCTGGAGAAGACCGGATCTGCCGATCTGTCGTTCAGTGCGCCAGGCGAGGCCCGGTTTCGCGTCAATATCTTTAAGCAGCGGGGCACATATGCCATCGTAATGCGGGTAATTCCCACCAATCCTCCTAACTTCAGCGCCTTTAATCTCCCGGTACAGCTGAAAGAGATCGTTGACATTAAAAACGGTCTGGTGCTTGTAACCGGTCCGACCGGCAGCGGAAAAAGCTCGACGCTGGCGGCAATTATCGATCTCATTAATGAGACGAAGTCGTACCACATCGTCACCATTGAGGATCCGATCGAGTTTCTACATGCCCACAAAAGCTGCACAATTCACCAACGCGAACTCCACTCCGATACGCCAAGTTTCGCAATCGCTTTGCGCGCCGCCCTACGCCAAGCGCCAAAAGTAATCCTGGTGGGTGAGATGCGTGACAAAGAGACGATCGAAGTCGCGCTCGAGGCAGCTGAAACTGGCCATCTCGTGCTGTCCACTCTGCATACAATCGATGCTTCGAAGACTATAGACCGCATCATTGGCGTGTTCCCCAAGAACGAAGAACGAGTCATTCGAACCCGAATATCGCAGTCATTTCGTTACATTGTTTCCCAACGACTGATTCCTCGCCCAGACGGCATGGGTCGCGTGGCAGCAATCGAGATTCTCAAGTCAACCATGCGTACCCGTGAATACATCGAAAAGGGCGAGTCAGACGGCAAATCTCTGATTGACGCAATGGAACAGGGTGATCAGGATGGAATGCAGACGTTTGACGGTGTAATCGAGAAAATGGTGCGTGAGGGCGCCTTGACTCAGGAAGGAGCAATGCCTTACGCGACTAATGCCAATAACTTGCTCTTGCGCCTTGGAGACTTGGGTGGTTCGCCGGTCTCGGCGACGCCAAACCCTCCCAAGGAAGAGAATTCCATGCTGGATATGATTGAAAGATAGCGGTTAACGCCAATAATTGAATTGAAGAATACCCCGGTAATTCTCCCCTTAACCGGTAATACGCCTCCGGATCCAACTATGCTATTCAAAGCCAAGACTGTCTGTGCTGCGGTCATGATGGCTGCGCTGGCGGCCCTTGCCTGTTTAGGCCAGGGCTTACCCCGTAACGCTTTTGAAGGCGTGCAAATCGAACCGCCTGCCAATCGTCACATCCGTGTGGAGAACCAATTTGGTGAAGTCGCTGCCGAAGTTTGGAAAGAGAAGTATGTTTCTGTGGCCGCGACAATCGAGGGGGCTGTCCCATTCCCCCGATCGCCGGTGGTGATCGACAATTCCAGCCAATTGCTGAGCATCAGGATTATTCGCAGGCCAATTGATCCGCCCGCCGCGGTCAGGGTCGTGGTCAAGCTGCCTGAGAATGCTCATTTAGAAGTTATCACTGGCAAAGGCCAGCTATCGCTTCGGGGGACTCCTGCCTGGGCGTCGCTAAGATCGGTCAGCGGAGAAGTCGGCGTTGAGTTTCAGGGCCCTGCCGATACCGACATCATGGCGAAATCAGTCAGCGGCGTCGTCAAATCGCAGTTGCCACAGCTCCTAACCAATAGCGGCAACGTCTTGCAGGCTCGCATTGGCAGCGGCTCCCAAACACTCAGAGTCAACACGCAAAGCGGAAACATCTCGCTCGTCCCGGCAGCAGCTACCGCGATTTCCCAGACTACCTCAGCCAGAAGTGCGCGCCAGGCACCCGAAGACGAAACAGCAGTGGTTCCGATAAAGGCTGCGGGCGTACCTGCGCCGCGAGTCGAAGACCAGGAAATAAGTGAAGGCGACGTGATCCGGGTTGATTCCCAGTTGGTAACACTTAATCTCAGCGTCATTGACCGGAAAACGAATCGTGGTTTGGCGGGTCTCAGCAAATCAGACTTCCGGCTTTTTGAAAACGGTGCCGAGCAGGAGATTTTGCAGTTTGAGTCGGCATCAGCTCCGTTTGATCTCCTGCTCCTAATCGACCTCTCTGGTTCAACGCGCGATAAGGTCAAGTTGATCCGTTCTGCCGCTCTGCGTTTCATTGATGCGGCCCGGTCCTTTGATCGGATCGGCGTGATCAGCTTCGCCAGCGCTCCGACAGTGGTTGCACCTTTGACCTTGAACCGGCAAACCCTCCGCCAGCGCGTCAACTCAATGGATACAGCTACCGGGGATACGAAGCTTTATGATGCGACGGACTTTGCCGTGAAGGAACTGCTGGCGGATGCGAAGAACGCCCGGCGCACCGCGATTATTGTGATGAGCGACGGGCTTGACGGGAACATTGATGGAGTTCAAGGAGAGGGATCGAAGCTGGCTTACAAGGAATTGTTAAGCCGGGTGGCGGAGTTTGATGGTGTGCTGTATACGCTCTGGCTGAACACTGAGTACGAATCATTGAGCCCCTTGGATACTCAGCCGGAAGCATTCGATGCCGGCCATGATCGCATGCTGGAGTTGTCGGAAACTGGCGGCGGAGTGTTTTACGAAGTAGATCGGCTCGAGGATCTGGCGGGCGCATATGAGCGCGTAGTTGCGGATCTCGGAACCGTATATGGTCTTGCGTACCGGCCACTCGACAAGGTCCGCGATGGAAAGTGGCGAGCCATTCGAGTAAATATTGATCGACCTTCGGCTGTGGCCCGAGGTAAGCGCGGATACTACGCAAACTGACAAAGGTTCTACCGGAAAACCCCGGAAACCAGCCGTATCCGGAAGATTCGAATCTCGCTAGTCGGTCTGGACGGACGCCGCCGGGAAATACTTGTAAATGTAAAAAAGAGGATTATACTTAGGCCTCTCCTAGAAACGGTCAAGCTTGAGAATGGCTCCCTAACCAAAGGATTACCTCCATGAGAACAGCACGCATCAATTGGATTCCGACGCTTTTTGTTATTGCACTGGTCGTTTCAATGCCTTTGGCTATTGCGGCGCAACCCTCACGCAATAAGTTCGTCATTTCGGCCAAGGCCGGTGGAGTAAACGCAGTAACGGGCCGTGCCACGATGCGGGCTCACGGCCAATCAGAATGGCAGCAACTGACGATCAAGGAAGATTTGGAAGCCGGCGATATCGTCAAAACGGGAACCGATGGCCGGATAGAGATGCTGCTCAACCCCGGCTCCTATTTGCGAATCGGCGAAAATTCAGAGGTTGAGCTATCTGATAATTCACTTCAGAACCTGGAAGTTCGCCTAATCAGGGGCACTGCGATAGTTGAAGCCACCGGTTTTGATGGTGCCGCCCTCCTAATCAACATCACCACGCCGCACACCCGAATGGCGATCGTGCGAAAGGGTCTCTACCGCGTGAGCGTAGTTCCCGGAGACGCGACTGAGCTGATCGTGAGAAAAGGCCGAGTCATGCTGGACGGCTCACACACGAAGGTTGACGGTGGCAACAAGGTCGTTTTCAGCGGTACCTCCTTTTCAGTGGCGAAACTGAGAGATACGGAGAAGCGCCAGGACGACCTCGAAGCCTGGAGTAAAGATCGCTCCAAGACGATTGCCCAAGCGAACCGGGGCTTTAATCGCCGTGATATGAGCCTGGCAATGCTGGGGTTCAATAGCGGCTGGGGACGTCTGTCACCTTCGCTGTCGGGGATTTGGATGTATAGCGCCGGATATGGCTGCTACACCTTCTTCCCGTTCTATACCGGCTGGGGCTCGCCCTATGGCGGCTCGTATTACAACAGTTTGTATCCATACAATTGCTGCGGTCGCTACGGGTATGGCGGCTACAACAACACCAACAATACGCCAGGCGGGTATTCTCCACCCTACAACGCAGGAGGCGGTTCGACGGGTAACCCAAACAATCCGCCATCGTCACCCCCACCTTCGTCATCGCCGGGCGGCTATTCCGAACCGCGAACCTTTCCTTCAATGCCGCCAGCTTCGGAACCGCGGAGTTTTCCTGGCGCAGGCGAGGGTCGGGTCAGCCCGGTTTCCGATCAAAA
>DATKIS010000645.1:0-5022 GCA_035543975.1 Pyrinomonadaceae bacterium | reverse complement strand
ACTGGAGGTCAACGAGTCGTTAATCGGTCCGGTGAGTCGGATAGGTCCAATTTCGAGCTTCCTATGAACCTCTTTTCTTTACCCGGCTCCCGCCTTCGGAAACACACTTCTCACACTTACAACCCAGCGGTTTGATAATGTCCTCGAAATACTCCTTGCCGTAGTCGTAAGTGACTTGTTCTCCCGCCTTAATATTCCTTCGCGACCAAATCCAAACGCGGCGGCCGGAAATTATCGCCTCAGCGTTCGGTCGGCAGGAGTGATTGATATAGCGGGCAGTATTGCTTCGTGGACTTCCGTCGATCGACCACTTGGTGTTAACTCCAAAGAAGTACTTGCCGCTTTTCTTTTCGACTTCTTCATTCGGCATAAACGGGCCGGTGTATTCGATGATCCGCTTACCCTTTGGAATAGGTTCGAGGGCGAACAAGCCCAAGCCGGTGGCGGTGCGTCGGATGGCGTATTTGATTTTCCCCTTGATCATTTGGTGACCATTATAGGGCCTGATGGACTTGTAGGACCTATTGCTGTGATTCCCTTTCCGATTTCAGTTCACGGCAGCTTGATCCCGGGGACCTTGTCCTTGAGCTTGCCAAAGAAGCCACGCTTCTTTTCCTTGTTCTGGTTGCTGTTCTTATTTTCCTCTTTTTTCGCCGTGTTGGGCGGCGGCGTCGGCTCGGGTTTTGGAGGTGGGCGATCTTCAGCCCTGACCGGCGGTGGCGCTGCCTTTCGTTTCGGAGCGGTCCTGGCGGACCTGGCGCCGCTGCTCGAACCGTTATTCGAACCGTTGTCGCCATTGTCGCCATCGTCAGTTTGCGGCGGCTGTGAATTGCCCGGTTGCGGCGGGATTAGGAAAGCTGGTGCGACGGTGGGGACTGGCGACGGCCTGTTTACCGGAGTCGGTTTCGGTTCTTCACGTTCCTTCGGCTGAACAGTTACCTGGCGGCTCGTAAGCAGCAGGCCAAGCGGAGCGCCGACCAGAACAGCAACGAATACAAAAAGCGCAGCGCCCGCGGCCGCATAATGTTTCCAGTTAAGCCGATCGAGAAACGAAGCCGGAAGCGCAACAGTTTGAGGCGCGGGCGCTGGATTCGTTTGGCGACTGACCGGCGGCGCGCCCGCGTAGGAATCTTGCTGCCCGCTTGATGGTGCCAGGCGGGTCGCCTTCATTTGAGCGGCGGACACAGCCGCAGGAACCACAGCAGCGCTCGGGGCAAGCCTCGTCTCCTTTACGGGCGGAGACTGGGACTGATGGGCCGGTACGTTGACTGCCGAAACTGCCGAAGGAGATCGGGCCGGCGCGTTGTCTCCGGTAAGCAGCGCCAGCCGAAACTCACCCGCTGTCTGAAACCG
Source organism: Pyrinomonadaceae bacterium (assembly GCA_035543975.1). Taxonomy (GTDB): domain Bacteria; phylum Acidobacteriota; class Blastocatellia; order Pyrinomonadales; family Pyrinomonadaceae; genus PSRF01. The sequence goes on along the minus strand of DATKIS010000645.1, from coordinate 3,669 downwards.
TTCGTCTTTATTCTTCGCCAAAGCCCGCAGTATTGATTGCTCAATTGCGACCGGCGTTTGCGGCGCGAATTCTCTCGGCGGCGGCGGGGCGTCTTCCACCTGCGCCCTCATCAAGTCGTATTCGCTGGGACTCGTAAACGGCACCCGACCCGTGATCATTTCATAGAGCAGGATTCCCAGTGAGTAGATATCGGAACGCGCATCCGTCTCCGCGCCTCGAACCTGCTCTGGTGGCATATATTCAATCGTGCCCACCAGGTGCCCGGCTCGGGTCATGCGGTCTGTGCCGAGCACGCGCGCGATGCCAAAATCCATTACCTTGATCGAGCCGCGCTCAGTCAACATCATGTTCGCCGGCTTGATGTCCCGATGGATTATGTTCATCCCATGCGCATGTTCCATGCCCTCGAGCACATGGCAAAAAAGGGTGACGGCAGTCTCGCAATTCATCGGACCCTGTCGCGTCATCAATTGCTCGAGCGTCTCGCCCCGAACGTATTCCATCACCATGAAGTAGTCGTCGTTCTGTCGCAGAAAGCTGTAGAGGGTCGCGATGTTGGGATGGTTCAGCCTTGCCAGAGTGACGGCTTCAGATCGGAAACGTTCCGCCAGTTGGGCCTGGCGCGCCAGCTCCGGGCGGAGCATCTTGATTGCCACTTCGCGGTCCAGCATCACATCGATGCCCTTGAAGACCGCACCCATGCCACCTTCGCCTATCTTTTCGGTGATTTTGTAGCTGCCTACCGTGTGACCAATCATGGGGGTAAATCTCCAGCACTCTTCACAAGTCAAAAGCTGTGAGATCCAAAAGCTTAGTAACTCCGAATTAGACTCACGACCAGGTTCGACTCCGCCTGACTCTTGGTCGCCGGAGCAAAGTTGAACGTCCTAGTTTTCTCCTTGCCACCTTCCTCGAGTTTCACTTTCAAGTGGAAGGCGCCCAGGTGGGCACCGACTATGCTGTTCAACTTCGCCTCGTCTATTTTCGACTTCTCAGTCTCAAACGCGTGGCCGCTGTTTGAAGCCTTATAGCTCACGCTGGTCTTGCTGATAAAAAGCGAGCCCTCACACGATGACGAAAAGACTCCGCCGTCGTCGTGAGCGACGTAGAACACAGCTGAACCGCCGCGCTCAATCGCCGCGCGCATCGACTGTTCAGCCAGCATTATGTTGTGAAAGCCATACAGCTGGAGATAGCCGAGCAACTGATAGGCGGTTGGCCGCGACGGATCAAGGCGCAGCGCCTGTTGGAGGAGAGTGAGGGCATAGTTGGCAATCGTCACATCACTCGCCGCCAGCGAATTAGCGATTGCCGCAGTGGCCTGATCGGTTAGGTCGTCGTAGCTTGGCCCGGAGCCAGAGTTGACCGGCAATCCCGCGTTTGCAGTAACTTCACGAGTTATTCTGAGCGTGTCGATGCGGCGGGTCCCCGCCCGTTCCACCTTGATACTCACAGTCGATCCGCTGGGGCCACGAACCAGGTTAACAATAGTGTCGGCGGAACGACCTATCACCGACTGCCCATCCACCTCAACCAAACGATCTCCGCGAACCAGCCCCGCGCGCGCTGCCGGTGAGTTTGGCGCCGTCCCCGTGATGTAAATAAGGCTTTGGCCGCCGACCATACGGTCTTCCATCCCAGCCCCGATTCCTGAGTAAGAGCCAGCCGGGCTATTTGAAGATGCTGAGCCTGAACCGCTTTTCTCGCTGATGGCGCCGACCAGCGAGCGGGTGCCGCCGGCGGCCATGATCTCGCGCGTGATTTCCGGGTTCAGTTGAAAGTCGACCCCCCGAGCCTCGACCACCTGCTCTACCCGAGCGGCGGAAACGCCGTTCTGCAAAAGAGTAATGATTTCGTTCTTCCCGAGTGGCGGACCGCTCGGAGCGTTTGCCGGCTTACGTCCGGTCGAGTTGGTGGGGGTGGTAGGTGCGGAGCCGGCGCGATAGTTTGCACGCAACGCATCGAGCACCGACGGTGGCGTATTGATGGCGCGGAATTCTGCTTCGACAGCGGGCGTCATCTGGAAACTGACGCCCCGCCGCTGAATCGCCTGGACAATCTCTTTCGTGGAAAGCGCGTTCAGCCGTACGACTTTGAGGAGTCGGTCTTTGTCGTAAGGAACATTCGCCTGTGCCTGGGCCGAGCTGTGGGCCAGGGCCGTAAACACTAAAACTGCCAACGCCCAGACTGCAACAGCAGTGGATCTCTGTCTCGATTCCCTCGTCATGTTCGACTCTCCGCGCTGAACTGTCGTGTAATTTCGTCGAGCGTCCGTTGTGCCAAGTCAACCAGTTGTCTATTGCTCTCTAAGCAGGCGGCGCGCTTCCGCCGCCCGGCGGGCCCGTTCGGCCGCCGCGGGATCTACCTTCTTCTGGGTGGATTTACTGCCGGATGATCCAGCGCCACGCTCGGTGCTGGTCCCCGTGTTCTGCGGCGGGACGGTGATGGGACTGATAGCGCCCACTTTCGGGGTTTCCGGAGACGCGGATGGCTGCTCCTGCGGCTTTGCACTTTGAACGCCGGCGGAACCAGGCTGGTCCGCCGCCGGGCCCTCCGGCGACGCAGGTCCCGACTGGACACCCGGTCGCGTCCAGATGACTCCAGCAATTACCAACACTAAAACTCCGACCACTACAAACAGGACCACAGCTGCGCCCGCATAGTGCATCCACGAGAGACGGTCAAGAAAAGAACCGGAGGCTACCCGTTGTTGAGTGCCGTGACCCGCCAAAACGGGACCTGTAGACCGCGCTACTTCAGCGTCGGTCCAACGTGTTTCCTTCGGCGCCTGGCTTCTCGCGACGTTTGCCGCGGGGTTCACCGAGGAACCTGCCAACCTGGTTTCCTTGATTCCGACGCTCGCAACCGAAAGACCCGCAGGTCCAGCCTGCTGAACCGGCGCTGGACCCGGTCGCACCCCATCGATAGCCGCTGCATGCACCGGCGCTGACACATGGTGCTCCAGCGCCCGGCGAAAATCTCCCACACTTTGAAATCGGTCGTCTGGGCGTTTGGCCAGGGCCTTCATGACGGCTTGCTCAATATGGGCCGGGATGTGGGGAGCAAATGTACGCGGCGGCGGCGGCGGTTCGTTGATCTGGGCCATCATCAACGAGTATTCGGTGTCGTTAACAAAAGGCACCCGGCCGGTCAACATTTCATAAAGAAGTATTCCCAGGCTGTAGATGTCAGAACGGGCGTCAACGTCAGCGCCCTGGATGGCTTCCGGCGACATGTACTCAATCGTGCCGACGATATTTCCCTGCCTGGTCATACGCGCAGTGCCCAGGACGCGCGCAATACCGAAGTCCATCACTTTGATCGAACCATCTTCCGTCAACATCATGTTGGCGGGTTTGATGTCTCGATGAATGATTACCAGCTTGTGGGCCCGGCCAATTCCCTCCAACGCCTGGCTGAAAAGTGAAATGGCATGCTCGGTCGGCATTGCTCCCTGGCGGCGAATCAGGTCATCGAGCGTTTCCCCGGAAACGTATTCCATGACCATGAAAAAATCGTCGTTCTGACGTTGGAAGCTGTACAGCGTGGCAATGTTGGGGTGATTAAGTTTGGCCAGGGTCACGGCTTCCGAGCGGAACCGCTCAACGACCTGGGCCTGGCGGGCCAATTCGGGACGCAGCATCTTGATCGCAACTTCCCGATCAAGC
>DATKIS010000644.1:0-4468 GCA_035543975.1 Pyrinomonadaceae bacterium | reverse complement strand
TCGCCCGGGTAGCGGGGTCCTGCGCCGGCGCCTCAGCGGTCACGCCCTCGGGCGAGACCAGTTCGGAGAGGTTGTTTCCGGCGTTGGCGGTAAAGGCCTGAATCTTCGCTTCATCTCGCTTAAAAGCGGTGGTCTTCAAGTCTGCTGCGAGCTTTAGTTCCTGTTGTCCCTCAGCCTGCAAACCCATCTTCAACAACGACTGACCGAGCCGATAGTGCGCGTTCGTAACCTGATAATCGTTGTGTTTCAAGTCAGGGTTCAGGGCTATCGCTTTCTTGAAAGCTACTATTGCTTCGACGTGCTTATTCAACCCCTGAAAAGCCTGGCCCATGAAAAAGTAAGGATCCGGATTGTTTGGCTGGAGCTGAGAAGCCCTTTGCAAGTAGGTCATCGCAGCCGACCAGTCCCTTTCCACAGTAGCTGCTATGCCTAAATAATAATGTGCCAGGAATTCATTTGGATGGGTAGCCAACTCAATCTTGAATTGCGCCTGAGCCTCAGCCAGCTTACCAACCCCGCCTTTAAGTAAATATGTCAGCCCCAAATAGTAATGCACGCGCGGGAAGCGTGGATCCAATGCAACGGCTTTTTGAAACTCTTCAATCGCTTCGGCAAGAAAACCCGTCTCGCGATACGCGCGACCAATGAGCACCCTAAGCTGTGGCCGATTGCCAAGTCGCTCGATCATGCGATCGTAGATTTGTTTAGCTGGCTGCATTTTGAGTTGTTTGAGATACGCCAATCCCAGCGTGTACGCCACGTCGTAATCATTCGGCGATAGTTTGAGCGCGGTCTCCAGTTCGCCGGCGGCCTTCTCAAAATTGCCCAACATGAAGTGGGTCTTCCCCAGCATGTGGTGGGCCCCTGGATTGTCGGGATTGCGAGACTCCGCCTTGCTCAGTGGACTCAGGGCTTTGTCATACTGTGCGGCGTGAAAGTAAGCAATAGCGAGATCAACAAGCACTTCGTCGGAGTCAGGCTGGTACGCTACTGCTGCCTCAAGTGCACTTACCGCGGCTGCGGGGCTGCCCTGCGCAGACCGTACGCGACCTAATTTATGGTAGGCATTGCCAAGAAGGGAGATGTACTCGGCTTCGGCGCCGCTGAGATTTCCATTGCGACGTAGCGCTTCGGCTTTTTCGTAGTGAACCTGGATTGAATCGCGAGAAGTCTGGACGGGAAGCAGAGAAAAGAGGACCAGAAAAAGCGTTAGGCCGGAAAACATGATCTGTTCTGTTTTTGATTGACAGGTTTGCCAAATACAAAACGGAGGGCTGAGTTAAACATTCAGCCCTCCGTTTCGGATTCGGCCGAGGCCTAAGTATATCAGAAGGAAAACTTCAGTCCGAATTGGATCTCACGTGGCCCCTGGGCGGCAGTGAGCGTTCCAAAGGACGAATTGGTTGGCCTTCCAAAGTTGGGGTTTGGAGCACCGTTAGACAGGACACTGACACCATCAAATTGTAGGTTGTTACTGAAGCCCACAAAGTTGGTGTGGTTGAATGTGTTGAACATCTCTGCTCGGAACTGGAGTCCATACTTTTCTTTGAGCCTCCAATTCTTATTGATAGAGAAGTCCAAATTGCTAATCCCCTTCCCTCTTATCGCTCCTTTTCCCAGACTGCCAATTTGCCCAACTCCCGGCAGCGAGAAAGCTGCAGGATTAAGCCATTGGGTTGAATCAGCTGTATGGAGGTAGATGGGAACGCCTGGAACCAGATTGGGCCGCGGATTGACATTGCCGGCGGTTCCGTACGTATTTACACCCGATAAGATATCTACTGGAGTAGCTCCAAAGTAAGAGTAGATCGCATTTAGCTGCCAGTCGCCCAGAATATGTTTGCCTATCCCCAAACTCTTGAATGACGGCAATTGGTAAACCATGTTGCCGACTATTGAGTGTCTGCGATCAAGGTCCGCATCTCCCTTGTCAAGGGTGTAGTCAAACGGATCGGTGGTTGAATTGGTAAACGAAGTAATCGGAATATCCGAAATCGTATGAGACCAGGTGTAGGAAACCTGATACGACAGTCGGTCCGCAAAGCGGCGATTTAGCCAAACCTGCAGGCCGTGGTAATTGGAATTACCAGTTGACTGCGCCATGGTGATTCCACCGAGCGTCGGAATTCTTCGGTTGGCCGCAACCAGGGCATCGACGTTCCTGCCAAGTCGAGTCTGGGCCGCAATCTGAGTGCGAGCATTGTTTGGCAGAGTCGGATCGCACTGACTGCCCTTGCATGGGACGCCAGCCGGTACGTCGTTCCAATTGACGTTCCGCCGCCAGATGTGCAGGCCGTGGTTGCCAATGTAAGAGGCTTCCAAAACTGTGTTCTTAATGATCTCGCGAGACACAGTCAGGTTCCACTGATAGCTTTGGGGGGGCCTGAAGTTGATGTCAACCGCGGCAAAGTTGCCGGTCTGACTTACACCTACGACCTGATTCTTCAGGTTGGGTCCGATGGCATCCATCGTCCGACAGGTCGGACAAGTAGCCAGCGTATCCGTGGCACCCGACCAGCCTGAATCCACTGACTTGGTCCATGGTGGATTACCGACCATGCGATTCACATCTTCAATCACATTTGAACGACTAAGGTATCGCCCAAAGCCCGCGCGGACAGCAGTCTTGCCGTCTCCATTAACGTCCCAGGCGACGCCAAGGCGCGGCTGGAAACCAGCGTTATATGGCTTCACCAAAGAGCGCGGAAGGCCATGGCTGGCTGCATCAGCAGGAGTGATTAGAGCGCTTGTATAATTGGTGCCATTGTAAAACTGAGGAATAAAGTTAGACATCTGATCGTTGGCAACATGCGCCGCAGGAAATTGCGAGTAACGCAGGCCCAAAGTCAGAGTCACATTCGGACGCAACTTCCAGGTGTCGTTGCCGTAAAACTCAGTGTCACGCCAACGGCCAAGAGCGACCGCCGTATGGTCAACCTCTGAGTAGTTTGTCAGCGTTAACGTCCTATCCAGGAGGTCAGCCATACAATTTCCGGTTTTAGTACCGCATCCAGTTATGAACGCAGGCGTGTTGCCTCCGCCGGCACCTCCAGCTTGTTCATTCTTGATGTTATGACTGTAGAGTGCGCCCAACTTGATTTCGTGGGCTCCTATCACTTTTGAGAAATCATCCTTCCAACTGAAAAGATCTTCGTGATTCTGCCAGGGCGCCTGATGCCAGATATCGTTGTATCCGCCCGGACCCCACATCACGCTCGGCACATTGGCAGGGTGTGGAAACACTGTGGGAAACTTGGAAGAAATCTCATCCACCAGCGCCGTAGACTGTGGGCTGGTTGAGATGAAGATGTCGTTACCGGCTCGCGAAAACTGGAAGTCGTTCACCGCCGTCGAACTCAGCGTATTCGTTAACTTCACGGAGAAGCTTTTGCTGGGTTGCGCCCAATCGTCGGCCAAAGTTGGGAAAGGAACGTCACCCCATTGCTGTGTGTCCTGACCATGGGTCCACTTCTCGTTGATATACCGAACCATCAAGTTCATGTTGCTCGTGATAGTCCAGTCGCCACGGATAGAATCCTGTCGAGTTCGAATCGGCTGCAGGGGCGATAATGCCCAGTTGGTTCCTGGACCACTCGAGAGGTTATCGGGGTAGATTTTCACCAGCGCCAGACCTGCCGGGCTGAGTTGGGCCGTTGGAATTCTGTTCCCTGGATAACACCCGGGATCTGCTGGGTTGGGCCCATAATTCGCCGCTTTCTCAGGGTCACATGACTGTCCCGGCCTATGGGGCAAGCCACCAGTCAAAAATCCTCTGGGAGCGCTAAAATCTCCAACCTTTTCCGCTGCACTGGGCACCCTCGCCGAAACAGTGGTACCGCGATCTTCAAACCGCCATTCTTCCGACCAGAAGAAAAATATCTTGTTCTTCCATATTGGGCCGCTGAAGTTGCCCCCAAAGTTGTTGTACTTCAACTGGCCTTTGGGAGCCTTCGGAGTACCGTCGAGGTTGTTGCCTTGCTTATTCAGAAAGAAGGGGCTTGCGTTCAGCGAGTCACTCCTTAAAAACTCAAAGCCGCCACCGTGAAACTGATTACTTCCACCCTTTGTGATCAGGTTCACCACCGCTCCCTGCGCCTGACCATATTCCGCGCTGAAGCTGTTGCGCATAACCCGAAATTCCGCAATGGAATCTATCGAAGGGAAGACCAACAGTGTGCGGTTCGAGCCAACGTCCATGTTGTTGACACCGTCGACGGTCCACAGGTTCTGATTCGAACCATTGCCGTTTACCGACATATCGACGCCACCATCAAGTCCGGTACCTCTAGCTGCAAAGGCGCCACCTGCTCCAGCTTGGGTGACTGGTGAAACACCAGGGACCATCAAAGCCAGCTGCGAATAGTTGCGACCATTCAACGGCAATTCGGTAACTTGTTTTTCTGAGATCAGACTGCTGACATCTCCGCTTCGGGTTTCAATCGGGGCGGAGTCGCTGGTGATGTTTACG
>DATKIS010000643.1:0-5287 GCA_035543975.1 Pyrinomonadaceae bacterium | reverse complement strand
TTATCTGACAAGCTTAAACGGACTCTGAAGAATCTGCGCGGCGAAGGCGTGCTGACGAAGGAGCACGTTGACGCGGCGTTGCGCGAAATCCGTCTGGCGCTGCTGGAAGCCGACGTTAACTATAAAGTCGCAAAAGACTTTATAGCCTCTGTCAAGGAAAAGGCAGAAGGACAGCAAGTTTGGCAGGAACTTAAGCCTTCCGAACAGGTCGTCAAGATAGTCTTTGACGAGCTGGTTGATTTGTTGGGAGGGCAGTCGTCGCGGCTGGTCTTTACAAAGCAGATCCCTAATGTGGTCATGATTGTGGGCCTCCAAGGTTCGGGCAAGACCACCTCCACGGGAAAGATCGCCCGCTGGCTTGCGGCGAATCAGGATCGTAAGCCGTTGCTGGTTTCTGTGGACGTTTACCGTCCAGCGGCTCGTGAGCAGCTAAAAGTTATTGCCAAGGCAACTGGCACACAGATCTTTGAACATACTGAATCTAACGATCCTCTGACCCTGGTGCGCGGAGCTATGAAGCACGCGCAACAAACGGGCTTCGACACGTTACTCATTGATACTGCCGGACGTTTACACATCGACGATGAGTTGATGGAAGAACTTGTCAGCATCAAGGCTGAAACCCACCCTGTTGAAATCCTGTTTGTCGCGGACGCGATGACCGGACAGGATGCCGTTCGTTCGGCGGAAGAGTTTCATCGTCGCATTGGCATAACCGGCGTGATTCTGACAAAGATGGACGGCGACGCCCGCGGAGGCGCTGCGCTCTCCATCAAGCAGGTCATAGGGCAGCCCGTCAAATTTGTCGGCGTCGGCGAAAAGTATGATGCGCTGGAACCGTTTTACCCGGATCGGGTGGCCCAGCGGATCCTCGGGATGGGTGACGTTTTATCGCTCATCGAAGAAGTGCAGTCGAAGGTCGATCAGTCTGAAGCGGAAGAGCAACTAAAGAAGCTTCAAAAAAACGAGTTCACTCTCGATGACTTTCGCTCTCAGTTGCGGCAGGTAAAGAAGCTTGGTTCATTCTCAAAGATAATGAAGCTGCTTCCCGACCAACTCCTCGGCGGTATTGGTATGCCGCAAATGGACGAAGAGCAGACCAAGCAGATGGAAACGGAGCTTAAGCGCACTGAGTCGATCATCGATTCAATGACTGGCGAGGAGCGATCGGATCACAAGATTCTTAATGCCAATCGGCGACGCCGGATAGCGCGTGGGTCCGGGACATCCGTTGCCGAAGTGAACAAACTTATCAAGCAGTACACCGAGATGCGCCAAATGATGAGGCAGCTTTCAAACTCGGGTATGTTTGGGGGTAGCGGAATAAAAGGGAAGATGATGCGACGGATGGCCGGAATTCCGGACATGGCAGGGTTTGGGGGGTTAGACGGAAGTGGCGAGGACATGCCGTCTTTACCGTCATTGGGATCGACTGCAGGATCTCCCAGAAAAAAGCTTAAGAAGAAACGAAAAAAGAAACGACGATAACTGATGACATGTCACGCAGGATTGAATTCACTTTCATCCACGCGTTTGACGATCTTGGTCAGCAACAACCGGAGGTACAGACTTGTTAGCAATTAAATTGATGCGCACAGGCGCCAAAAAAAGACCTTCTTACCGAATCATCGTGAAGGAGAAGCAATCAAAGCGCGATGGTGCTTATCTTGAGAATCTCGGTACGTATAATCCAACTCGCGATCCCGCTGAGGTTAAGTTGGATATGGACCGCGTTCGCTACTGGATCGGAAAGGGCGCACAACCGACCGATACTGTGAGTCGACTGATCAAGGTTGGCGGAAAGCAACAGGTTGCGGTGGAAGCGGAAGTCTAAAACCTTTCGATCGTGTAAAAGGATATGAGAGAAGCCGTCGAGATGGTGGTTAAGTCGCTGGTTGACTACGTTGAAGCGGTGGACGTGCGCGAAGTCGAGCAGCCGGGCGCAACTCTCATCGAGGTACGGGTAGCCCCCGCGGATATGGGAAAGATCATAGGCCGCCAGGGTCGCACCATCCGCGCGCTGCGATCGCTGTCATACGCCGCCAGTTTAAAGCGGCGAAAGCGCTTTGTCCTCGAAATCGTGGAATGAGTTCCCCAGGCGAGGAAAACACGGAGCTGATTTTCGTAGCTCGCACGGTAAGAACCCGAGGCCTAAAAGGCGAGTTGGTAGCTGATCTTTTGACAGACTTTCCGGAACGGTTCGAACGGATTTCCCAGTTACAGGGGATCGGACCAAGCGGTAAACCAACGCAACTGAACCTCGAAAGTTATTGGTTTCAGAATGGTCGCGTGGTGCTCAAGTTTTCAGGTTACGACACCATCGAATCCGCTCAGACGCTCGTTGGCTATGATCTAGGCCTACCGGAAGAGGAGCGCGTCGAACTCGCTGCCGGCGAGTTTTATGATTGGGAGTTGGAAGGGTGTTCGGTGGCGATTGAAAACGGGCCAATGGTTGGCAAGGTGCGCGAGGTAATGAGAACGGGCGGGGTTGAGTTGTTGGTTGTTGAAGATGAAGCTCGGCGGGAACACTTGATTCCCATGGCGGAGTCGATAGTAGTTCGGATCGATCTCTCGAGTCGGAAGATACTGATTGATCCCCCTGAGGGTTTATTGGATCTGTAGTTTCTTTGAAAATCACTGTGTTGCGCTGCGATATCATTACGATCTTCCCGGAGTTTTTTCGCGAGACGTTTGATTACGGGATTATCCGACGAGCTCGAGCGGCCGGCCTGGTTGAGACCCAGGCTCATGACCTGCGGAAGTGGACGAACGACAAGCATCATATCGTTGATGATCGTCCGTTTGGCGGTGGTGAGGGGATGATACTCAAGGCCGAACCAATCTTTGCCGCGGTTGGGGAGCTGACTGGCTGTGAGAGTCGCGAAGATTATTCGGCACAGACGCGCGTGATTCTCTTATCGGCCCAGGGTCGAGTGTTTACCCAGGAACTTGCGGTTGATCTTTCACAGAATGCGTCGCAGATCGTTTTGATCTGCGGACGCTATGAGGGCGTCGACGAACGAGTATGTGAAGTCATCACTGACGAAATCTCGATTGGAGATTATGTGCTCTCTGGTGGTGAACCCGCCGCCACAGTGTTGATTGATGCAGTGGTGAGGTTACTGCCGGGTGCGTTAGGAAACCAGAATTCGACCATTAACGAGTCGTTTTCAGAAGGTTCGCTGGATCACCCGCAATACACTCGCCCGACGGAAGTTTCCGGATTGAGAGTCCCGGATGTTCTGTTAACCGGCAATCATGCAGAAATTGCCCGTTGGCGCCGCGAAGCTGCCCTGAAGAAGACTCAGCGCAATCGCCCCGATCTTTTAAAGTAATTGTTTGATCAAAGTCCCACTGGAGTGGCACTTTGAAGGTTAACGTTCAGAAATAGTGCTGGAGCAATGTCATGAACAGATTAGATAGTATTGAAAATACCCAACTGCGTCAGAATATTCCTGATTTCCAACCAGGGGATACCGTCCGTGTGCACGTTCGCATCAAGGAATCCGAGACCAAGGAGCGGTTGCAAGCGTTTGAAGGTGTAGTCATCGCTCGCAAACATGGCGGCTCAAGAGAGACGATCACGGTTCGGAAGACGAGCTTTGGCGTTGGAGTTGAGAGAATCTTTCCCCTGCACGCCACGATTGTCGACCACATAGACGTGATCAAGCGTGGGAGAGTCCGGCGAGCTAAACTCTATTATCTGCGTGGGCTGCGCGGGAAAGCTGCGCGCATTCGGGAGCGCGATACCCGTGTGCATCAAGGCGGAGATTCGCAAGCCTCAGCCGCGGGAAAGAAGTAAAACTATCGAGGCGGTGAACTACAAGCCGCTCGGTTTTGTTCTTTTCTCCCCTGGCTGGAACCTAGACTACGAACCGGTCGCTTGGTTGTGCTCAATGGGCCTAGCTTCTTGCCAGGATGACTTCAGTAATTTGAGCCAGGGAGCGGCTGGCGAATTTGCGAATAGCAATTGACGCCCACTCTGTTGGGACGGAACTTGGCGGGAACGAGAGCTACGCGACGAATCTGATTGAAGCGCTTGCTGAAATCGATTCCGCTAACGAATACACGCTATACGTTACGAGACCCGAGGCGCTAACGCACTTCGACAATAGGTGGCCCAACTTTACGATTCGGGCCACCCTGCCCCACACTCCGCTGATTCGGATTCCGCTTGTCTTGAGCGCCGAGCTACGACGGAATCCGGTCGATGTCTTGCACGTTCAGTTTACCGCCCCGCTAGTCGCTCCTTGCCCCGTTGTTGCCACCATTCACGATCTTTCCTTTGAGCATTTGCCTCGCACTTTCAAACGCAGGAGTTCTATGCAGTTACGATTGACCGTCAGGCACACGGCTAAGAGAGCGGCGCACATTCTGACGTTGTCCGAGTACTCGAAGCGTGATCTGATGCAGACCTACGGCATCGCATCGGAGCGGATTACAGTTACCCCGGCGGCGGCTCCTCCGTCGTTCGCTCCAGTGACCGACGAAAAGGAATTAGCCCGCGTAAGAGATCTCTATGGCATCACCGGCGACTACATTCTCGCGGTTGGCTCAATTCAACCTCGCAAAAACTTGAGTCGCCTGATCGCCGCTTACTCAAGCTTGCACCGTGCGCAACCAGGCGGTAAGCTCCCTACTATTGTCCTCGCTGGAAAATGCGCCTGGCTTTACGATGAGACGCTCCGGACCATTAGGGATCTGGAATTGACTGATTCTGTGATTCTAACCGGATATGTTCCAGCCGCAGATCTGCCGGCGCTTTATTCAGCAGCATTATGCTTTGTTTACCCCTCATACTTTGAAGGATTTGGCTTGCCCCCACTCGAAGCAATGCAGTGTGGAACGCCGGTGATCGTTGGTGACAAAACGAGCCTGCCGGAAGTAGTGGGTGATGCCGCTGTGATGGTAGACCCATTTAGTATAGAAGCCATCGCCCGCGCTATAGAGTTAGTGATTGGGGATTCCAATTTGCGTTCGCAACTTCGGGCAAAGGGTCTGCAGCGAGCAAAACTTTTTGATTGGCGAGATACAGCTCAGAAGACCTTGGCTGTATACCAGGACGCTGGAAATCTCAAAAGCCGTAAGCAATCAAGTAACGTTAATAGGTGAGGACCGATTTTCAGGTTTATGCGGATCGCTATTCTCGGAACGCGGGGCATCCCAGCTAGTTACGGAGGTTTCGAAACCTTCGCCGAACATCTGTCAACCAGACTCGTTGCCAGGGGGCACGAGGTCACGGTGTATTGCCGAGCACACTACGTTTCGCCTCGCCAACTGGAATACC
>DATKIS010000642.1:0-3218 GCA_035543975.1 Pyrinomonadaceae bacterium | reverse complement strand
GGGTGCGTCGCGTGAAGGTGAAATCGAGACGCTGCTGCCGCAAATGCAAACTGAAGACTTTGAAATAGATATTCGCGCCCTGGCCTTCGTATCCGCGAATGCGATCCACCTGATTGACGGATTGGGCCGAGGGGTCGCGTTCGCCGCCCAACCCCTCTGATAACGCTGGCGGTTCGGACGAGGTAGGCGGCGATGCCTCAACCCCCGCGTCAGGAGCACCCAGCCCGCCCGCTAACGCAGGCGGTGCTGACCGAAGGGCGTCGGCAAAGTCATAGTCCCGCAAAGCCCGGAGCAAACGCGCGATATCAGCAGCCGCGCCGCGTAATTGCTTTTCTTCCTCTGGGCTATCGTTTTCGCGCGCCGAACGCAACAAGCTTTGGCGCGAGTTCTGGAGCTTGCCGGCGACGAATTGACGGGCAATCAACGCCGCCACCTTGGGATCGTCAGCCGCCCGGTATTGCGCCCGCCGCAACATCACGCTGGTGTTCGCGACTCCTTCCCAACGACCAATGAAATAGCCGTTCTCGCTAAAGTGATTGACCGCCACACTATGCTCCCAACACAACTCGAGCGCCGCGGGACTAATCACGCTTTGCCCGAAGACGCAGACCGATTCGAGATGGTGAATCGGCACGGCCAGCTTCAACTCGCGCTCGACTTCGATCCGCAAAGTCAGATGGTCACGCGAAACGTAACTGTTCTGAGTGGTCAGGTAGAGCGTGTTCTGTTTTATTTCCATTGCTTACATCGGCCGGAGGCGGTTAGCGCCGGATGCAGTTCAGAACCCTGCTTTGCGAAGCGGGGATCTCAGCCTGGAAGGCTGCCAGATAGTAGCCGGTGGTCGGAGCGTAGCGTAGACCACCGGACCGCGATCGAAAACAGTTCCACACCCGGAAAGGGTGTCAGAAAACGGTGGCACCCCTCCAGGGTGCGGACCACGTGCGCGTTTCCTTTCCGGTGGTCTGCGCTAGGCTGCGACCACCGGCTACTATCTGACAGCCCTGCAGGCTGTAATCCGCTCTCTACGTTTTCACACTTGGGCCGTGGCCCTATCATAATTCGAGATACCGAGCCCTTGCTCACGCGCGAGCCCACTGCCCAATCTGCCCAAGTGCTTAGACATTCGCCGTCACGCTGCTGGACTTGCTCTACGTCCATAGGTTCTTACCGTAATCATCCACTTTCGCGCGCGCCGCGATTTGCGTCAGCTCAGGCAAGCAGACCGAACGCAACGAGCAGCCATCGCAACGGGGCTTCAACACTGCCGGGGGCACTTCGCGATTTGCGATGAGCGCCCGCACCGCTTCAATGGTCTGGCTGGTCTCTGAGCGGAGCGACTCATCAAAGCTCACCTTGCGCCGGCGTTTGCTGCCGGCGTGATAGATGAACCCTTCCGCAACCGTTACAGAGAACATCTCTTCGAGGCAGAATGCCTGCGCACAAAGTTGCACGTCGTCGTTGTCCCACTTGCGACGCTTCCCTTTCTTGTATTCGACCGGCGCGTAAAGAATTTCGGATTTCGGAATTCGGATTGCGGATTTGCCGGAGACTGAGACGTCTTCTCCTTCGCCCTCGGACCTTTGCGCCGTGGCGCCCGCCCACCCGCTACCGCAGGTGGTACTGACAAAACCAGCTTTGTTGGCAACTGGACCTTCTTCCGTTCCGCCCTTGGTCCTGCGAGCTTTGCTCTTAGCCCTTTGCGCTTCGCCCTCACCGGCGTCTTTCATTTCGCAATCCGCAATCCGCAATTCGAAATTCACCTTCCTCACTTCCACGATGTCCGCCTTGCCGCTCAGTCCATAACGCTCTGAGAAGAGCGGCACCGCCCGCAGGATAGTGACCCCGGCATCAGTTTCGTAGCCAGGCGCATCCGCGTGATCGTGCAAGAGCGTGCCAACGGCCGTGTGTTCGTTGTCAGCCCAATAACCCTCGACGTATTTCAACGCGCAACGACGCGGACAGAACACGTATTCGTTAAGCGCTGAGATCAGGACTGGCTCCGATTCAGTTGGCATAGTCTGCCCTCCGATGGCGGTTTCAGATCCGAGGCTCTTTCGCCGCATCGCGGCGGCGACTTTAGCCCGGTCTTTCAAGGCCGGGTCACGGTCCATCGCGTTCAGGTAGCGTCGCGTCGCGACGGTTGAATGCGCCTCTCAGTCGTCGCTATGCGACGTGGATCTTTGATGGCCTTTTGATCCCGGCGTTGAAACACCGGGCTACACTCATTAGCCACTGACGCGGCCATGGAATTCAATCTGGCAAAAGCCCTGCGCTTGCGCGTCGCGCGCGAGTCACCCCAAACAATCGTAGTCACTACTCGATGCCCACGCTCGTGATCGAAAACACAGTACGCGCGAAACTCATAAGGAAAGGGCTTCACCGTACGCTCGCGCAGCGTCTCGCCATCAGGCAACACACGCACGTTGGCAGCCTGGCTTACACCCGCGCGAATCACCTGTCGCGCCTGCTCGTCACCCAACCGAGCAATCCACTTCTGAAACTGCCCGATCGCGTGCGGCGTGATGAAGAACTCGTCAGCTTCGATCATGTGCTCGGTTCTTCTCTGGAATTTCCCATACGATCTTCCGCGCCGTCACAACAGGATCGCCATTGTCATCTGCTGCGACTGACGAGTAGCTCGCGAGTTCTCCCGGCGCGCTGCCGTGATAGTCATTCAAATCCGATGGGAAGTCTTTGGTCTTGCCCTCAGAGGTTACCTTGCTTTCAGGCTTGCGCTCGACAACAACTTTCTCGAAGAGCTTGTGCGAGTGTGCGTTGCCGAGACACGTTGCGTGCTGGAAGTCGACGAGACCAACGACCCGCATTCCGGTGCGACCCGCTGCCGCATCATCGCTGAAGAGGTGTTTAAGCGCGAAAAGGAAATTGTCGAGATCGTAGTAAGTGAACCGCGTCTTGGCAGCAAAGGCCGCTGAAAAGTAAATGTGCGCGCGGTAGAGACCATAGTCAATCAAGAACTTGCGACCCATCGTGCGATTGCCAGTCTCTTCCGCATCTTCTGACTGACTCTTAACCTGCGTTTGGTTCGCCTCTTTCTTGCTGGCAACGGCACAACGAGTAATCGTCGCATCAAGCTGCAAGACTTTGTCGATACTCTCTGCAAAAGTGAACTGTAGCGGACCGCGAATCTGACCGTAGAAGCTTCCTTTGAGCGGCCCTTCGGTTGAGGTCACGCCGCCAAACGCCCGCACGTCAAAATG
>DATKIS010000641.1:0-10745 GCA_035543975.1 Pyrinomonadaceae bacterium | reverse complement strand
AATCGTCGACTACATCTTCTATCTGATTTACGCGCTGCTGGCGATGAGGTTCCTGTTGGCCCTACTAGCGGCCCGGAGCACGGCTGGTTTCGTTCAGTTCATCGTCACGGTTACAAACCCGTTCTACGCTCCTTTCAAAGGGATCGTGTCTAGTCCCAGGTCTGGTGACGGGCATACGTTGTTGATGCCGATTGTGGTCGCGATCATCGCCTACGTGCTGCTGCATCTCGCGATAAACGGTTTGCTCAGAATACTGGCGCATCGAAAGACGCAGATCTAACCGATTGTCGATTGCCAAATGTCGATTGCCGATTTGCTAAAGCCGATTGATTAGATCAGAATCGCCGTTGGTTGTTGGAATAGAGCAGCGGCCGGTTAAAGACCAATTGAAAATTGGCAATTGCCAATCGGCAATGGTTTGACAAGTTATCAGACTTCGGGCTCCGCACAACGTAGTGCCGGTGAACCCCGCCAGGCCGGGAACGGAGCAACGGTAGCCAGGCGCGCGTGTGTTGCGGGTAAGTCCGGAGTCTGGCCAATTCAAAAGCGAAAGAGCGACGGTTAGAGCGACAAACTCGGCCGTCGCTTTTGTGTATTCATAAACTCAAACGGAATAACTAAAATACCCAAACGGGATAACTAAGATTAGTGCGAGTCTGGCCATTCCAATAGTGATAGATGGCGGGTAACAAGTAATCAAAGAATTTCAGCTACATTGCTTATTGGCTGTTACGTCACTCCCTTTGGCCTCCGTATTGCTGGCCGTATCAATCCTCTGGTAGAGTCGCCAACATATGTAGCAGAAGCAGGAGAAGTGATGAAGAAGTGCCTGGCCGTCGGATTTGCCGTCCGCTCCGTTGGCTTCCTGAATGAGATTGCCCCTCGCCTGGAGGCTTTTGAAACGGTGCTTCCCGCCAGGACTGATCTCACAACTTCGGTAAACAAGTCAGGAGGAGTTCAATGAAGCGCCTGTTCATCGCCGTCCTGTTTCTCATTATCGCGCTCCCCTTCCTTGGTATTCACGGTTTCGCTCAATCTGCGGCCCGCGAAGAAGTGTTTAAGCAGATAAAAGCTAAACGGGCAGAGTTGCAGCTGCTGGAAGACCAATTGCTGGCTCCGTCGCAAGAAGACCGCGCTGCTTACACGGAGTTCCTGTCCCAGTCGGATACAGGGTTGATTCGGTTACTCCCGAGTGACGTCTACAACAGCGAGGAATACCGGAAAACCAATAAGACACCAACCATAAGCGGGGGCGGGGCCTGCTATTCATTTACTCATTCGACGCATGAGTATGACAACAGTTCCGACCTTGCCTTAAATTCTGGCTCTTTCGCAGTCGGATTTGCGGGAGCTAATTATGGCATGCTGGTCAACGTTGGCGACTTGCCCCTGGAACAAATTATGCTCGAACATCCGAGCGTGCGGTTTCTCGCGGCATATGCGCCGGCCGCGAACCTGCCAAACGCCCGTACCGAACAGCAGCAAGTTGGAAAAGGCTTCACTGTCGATGACCAGCGTTATCAAAACAGGCAGCCGGTTGAAGTGAAAAGCACTTACATTCTGCGTTCGATTAATTACTCGACTTCCGATGTGTTAGTAGCATTCAAAGTCATCCGAAAAGATACCGACGGCAGCGTTATCATCCTTTGGAAGTTGTTGAAGAAGTATCCGGTACCGGAATTGGTTCGCGCCAAGTAGAACCGGAGAGTTCGATTATTCGGTTTTGCGGGATGGATCGGAATTCGGTGCTCTCGACCGGATCCACTTAAACCAAGGGAGATTCTTATGAAAAAGCTTTTTCTTATTGCGGAGTTTGTTGTTGCTCTCTCCATCACTTCCCCTGGTGTTTTCGCGCAGTCTCGGTCGCACGCCGACTTGGTGAATGAAATTGCGAAGAAGCGGACGGAGCTACAGAAGCTGGAAACCAGCTTCCTTGCTCCCGCGGAAGAGGATGGCCAGGCTTACGCGGAATTCCTTAAGCAACCGCACACGGGTTTGATTCGCTTGCTGCCACGCGAAAAGTACGAATCCGAGGCGTACAAGAAAAACGAGAAGACTCTGGCCATACGCGGCGGAGGGGCTTACTATTCATTCGTACGTCTTACTCACGAGTTCGGCTACGGTTCAGACATCGGGTTGGAATCTGATTATTTGTCCATGGCGGACCACGGCATGCTGACCAAGCTGGGTGACGTGTCCCTGGGGGAAATTACCTTCGAACAGACCGGCGCGCGCTTCATCGCCACATACAATCCGCCTGGCGAGGAATCCAAGGCCCGCTTGGAATACCGACGATTCGGCGACGGGGCCACCATCGACAATGAACTGTATCAAAGGCGGGTTCCAGTTGAGGTCAATCAGACCTATTTGCTCCGTTCGATTAGTTACGACAGATCGGATGTCCTGGTTGCTTTCCGCACGGTTCGAAAAGAAGCGGATGGCAGTTTAATCATTGCCTGGAAATTGCTGAAGAGCTATCCCAAGACTGCGTTGATACGAAACATTCCCGAACAGTAACTCAATGACCTATCAAGTAATCGCACGCAAATGGCGCCCGCAGACTTTCGACGAAGTCACCGGGCAGGAACCTATCACTCGTACTCTGCGCAATGCCATTGAGCACCAACGGCTACATCACGCTTATCTCTTCTCCGGCGCGCGCGGGGTGGGGAAAACGACTACTGCCCGCCTCCTGGCCAAAGCTCTAAACTGCCACAAGGCGCAAACGCCAACCGCCACGCCGTGTCGCATGGATGATCCCGACGCCTGTCCTTCTTGTCGCGAAATCACGGAGGGACGGTCGATCGACGTGCAGGAGATCGACGCGGCTTCGCACACCGGGGTAGGCAACGTGCGCGATTCAATTATCGAGACCATCGGGTTCGCTTCGGCGCGCGACCGTTACAAAGTCTTCATCATCGATGAAGTTCATATGCTCTCGACGCCGGCTTTTAACGCACTGCTGAAGACATTGGAAGAACCGCCGGCAAAAGTTGTCTTCATCATGGCCACCACTGAGCACCACAAGGTCCCTGAAACGATTCTGTCGCGTTGCCAGCAATTCGAATTTCGTACTATCGCCACGGTCAGGATTCTCGAACGATTGAGGCTGATTGCCGGTGCCGAGCAGATCACCGTTCCCGACGATGCGCTCAGAGAGATCGCCCGATCCGGCGAAGGCTCGATGCGCGACGCGCAGTCGGCTTTCGATCAGGTGATCAGTTTTGCCGGAACCAAAATTGAAAAGGAAGACGTGGAGATGGCCCTCGGCGTCGCCGGCGCCGATACGCTGATTCGGGTGGTGAACGGCATCGCCAACAATCAGCCTGCCGAGGCGCTCGCCGTGATTGATGACGTGGTGATGCGTGGACACGATCTCAGAAATTTCTGTCGCGATTTGTTGGCCCACTTTCGTGATCTTTTGGTGACCAAGGTTTCCGCCAGTGAGGAACTGCTGGAGTCGGCTATTTGCGAGCGAGACGAACTGAAGCGGCAGGCAGAGCTTTTTTCGGAAGCGGACCTGGTGCGCTTCTTTCACTCTCTGGCCGAGACGGAAACCCTGCTGAAGACGGCCGCGCATCCTCGATACCAATTGGAAGTTGGATTGGTGAAGTTAATGGAGATGCGGCGGCTGGAGACCCTGGGTCATTTGCTGACGAGATTGGAATCTCTCCAAGCCTCTTTTCAAACTGGCGGCTCTGCGGGTACGCCGGCCGGCGCGAGAACGGTTTCGTCGCCCTCCCCCTCGCCTACCCCTTCATCATCCGCGAGGCCGGCTGCCGAAACTGCACGATATACGTCGTCAGGACCGGAGCGCGAGAAACCAGCTGCCTCCGCTAAGAGCGCAAGCGCATCGGGCCCGGCCACAGTTACCTCCGTTAGTTCAATGGGCGGGAATGCCACGGGTGCCGCGACTGGAACTGCGGTGGAGAGCGATTCCCAAACCGAGTTAAGCGAGCCAACGGCGTCCCCAGCCCCGCTTCAGTCCATGCCGACAATGGCTGCGGAAGTTCAGCCAGCCGAATCCGCGGGGGTGAGCGGTTCTCAAATTGATCAAATCAAGTCAGCGCTCGAGAAGCGGCGGAAGATGTTTTTGGTGACCGCGCTGGAAGGAGCGCGCGAGGCGGCTATCGAAGGGGATGAGCTGTGCATTGAGTTTGCGCCGGACGCCCGGCACCTTCGCGACACGCTGGCTAAAAGCGAGAACGCGAAGATCCTGCGCGAGGTGTGCAAGGAGATTACCGGTAGCGACTTGGGCGTGCGCTTTGTGGTTAAAGATAGCGAAGCTCCTGACGGACCCATCTCCAGGGAGGAAACCGTCCGACGCGAGAAACAGGATTTGCGTGAAACGGTTGAAAAAGACCCGGTTGTTCAGCAGATGCTGCGCACTTTTCGAGGTGAGATCCTGGATGTAAAACGGGTTGACGGTGAGTAATCCACCTGGCCAGCCGAAGTAGCAGGTCGGGAAATAGTCATTTACTGTCGATTCAAGATTTGATGTTTGCGTTTTTCGCCTGACCGGATTAGATTGCGTCCGGGAAATCCCGGCATGCTCTAGTGCCACTGTCTCACGTTTCAAAATTCACTACAGAATAGTTTTCACCGAAAACAGGTTACTGCCCCCATGTCCAAGAAAAAGTCCTTCGACATCGCCTTGACGGGAATTGGTATCGGCGGTTTCGAGCAGACCACCCTCCAGACGATTGACGCCTTTAAGCGGGCGCGAATCATCTTTCACCTGACCTCTTATCACCAGCGTCTAAAGAAATACTGCGCAAACGTCGTCGACCTGGACAAGGAATACTGGACTGGGGAGGTTGATAGTGAAGTTTATCCGCGCATGGCCAATATCGTTTTGGATGAGGCGAAAAAGGGGCCCGGAGTCGTGATGGTGGGCGATGGGCACCCGGCTTATTACGACGACGTCACCTGGGACATTTACCGGCGCGGAAAGCGACGCGGCCTGGATGTGAGAATTCTGCCGGCGATTTCGTCGATCGATTCGTTGGCGGCAAACTGTGGATTGGAGATTAATACCGGCGGTTTTCAAATATTCGATGCCACCACGATCGTGGCCATCAACCAGGATCTCAATCCGCAGATTGATACCTTGATTATGCAGATTGGCTGGTTCGGGACTTCGCTGGTAGCCGATATCACTCACAGCAAGCGAGGCCGATTTAAGCCGCTGGTGGATTACCTGCACCGGTTCTATCCTGCGGATCATCGGGTCAGGGTGATGTCAGCCCCTTACTCAGCCGGCGACGCACCGGTGGTTATCTCAACCAAACTCGAGTCGTTGGATCAGCATCACAAAAGGATAATGCCAATCATGTCGATGTTCGTTCCGGCATTGCCCGCGAATGAGTCGGCCCAGAACGAAGAATTTATTCAAGCCACGGTGGATATTGAACACTTAAAGGAAGTTGCGCTGATGTAAGGGTGAACAGCGACTAAGCCTTGGTTCCTGCGGGCCCAGGGGAACAGGGCCTCCTCATATCCAGTCACGCACTCGTCATTCAGCGCCGCCCGCAGCAGCGGGCAACTTGTGTAGCCGCATAAACTCAACCGGACAGATCTCTTTTCCCTCCCGAAAGGAAGATGCACTTGTCATCGCCCATAATAGTAAAGAAGTTCGGCGGCACCTCTCTCGAAGACGGGCCAGCCTTCCAGCGCGTAGCGCACATCATCAGCGCCAGCTCAGGTGCGAACGTAGTCGTCGTAGTTTCGGCTATGAGCGGTGTGACGGATGCCCTCATAAAGAGTTTTCGCCGGGCTGCCGGCGGAGAAATGTCGGAAGCGCTGCTAACCCTGGAACCGCATTTTGAACGACATCTAAAAGTCGCCGGCAGTCTTGGGCCAGCCGCGGGCGAAAGTATGAGAGCGGTAATCGAGTGTAGCCGGCGGGAAATCAGCGAACTGCTTGAAGATGTTTCAGCGGGGCGAGTAACCACCGCCGTGGCCCAGGACGCTTTTATTTCTCAAGGCGAGCGTCTTTCCGCGAACTTGCTGACAATCGTACTTGAGCGTTACGGGATTCCTTCTGCTCATGCAGATGCTCGCCGTTGCATTGTTACAGATGAACAACACGGAAACGCCCGGCCGTTACTTGAAGAAACCCAGCGCCAAACTCGCTCCGAACTTCTGTCTCTGATTGAATCAAACCGAGTCCCGGTTTTGGGAGGATTCATTGCCGCTACCCGAGCAGGTGTTACGACTACCCTGGGGCGCGGGAGTTCAGACTATTCCTCAACGCTGGTCAGCGCAGCGCTGGGCGCCCACGAAACACAGATCTGGACCGACGTGGATGGCCTCATGACCGCCGACCCGGACCTGGTTGAATCCGCCAGCACGGTTCCTCAAATTTCTTACCAGGAAGCAGCGGAGTTGGCCCGACTCGGCGCCAGGGTTCTACATTCAAAAATGCTACAGCCGGTCGCTGGACTGGAGATTCCCGTTCGGATACTGAATTCCCGCGCCCCGGAACGTCGTGGAACTCTCATTTCCTCGCGTCCTACGTTGACCGGCCCGGTCAAAGCCATCGCCCACAAAACCAACCTGACGACGATCGGCATAACCTCCACACCTGCGTTCGTGGCCAACGGTTTTCTGCGTACCATAAGCGATATCTTCGATCGTCATCGCGTCGGAATGCAGATTGTCGGCAGATCGACGGTGGGCGTTTCATTGACCTCCGAGGATGCTCTTGCGGAGCCAACCCTGATTAAGGAGCTGGAGGGGGTCGGGTCAGTGCAGATGAAGACTAGGCGGGCCGTCGTTAGTTGCGTGGGGGCCGGGTTACGAAACGTGAGTGATGCCGAGACATGCTTGCAGGTTCTGAAGGCAGTGCATCCCACGCTCAACTGGCAGCATGCTTCTGACCTAAGCCTGGTGGCGACGGTGGATCCTGATCTCGTCAGTTCGGTAGTGCAACTCACGCATCAGTGTTTGTTCCAGTCGTCAGCCTGACGGGCAGTCAGACAGTAGCCGGTGGTCGCAGCGTAGCGTACCCACCGGATGAAGAAAGTTGATGAATGGCATCCCGGAGGGGTGCCCGAGATCTCTGCCCACCGTTCCGGGTGGTGAAATCAATTCGATTGTTTCCGGTGGTCTGCGCTACGCTGCGACCACCGGCTACTATCTGACAGCCCTTCAGGCTGAACCCGGCACCACCGGACCTGAAAACTTTCGCCCAAATTAATGCTGGTTCGGACACATATTGTGGAGATGGCTTACTTGCGGGTTGCCGCTGCTGCAATAGCTCTTGAAAGGGTAGCTGGCGATGAGAGGCCGTAGGCTCGCGTCCAATAGCCCGCCGAATCGTTACCGATAAGAACCATTGGCGTATGGTCATTCTTGTCTGCCACGCCCGCGCCGAGCGCCCTTAGCAGGTTAGTGATCTCGGTCTTGTCGCCGGTAATGAATGTCCATCCCGGGCCGGCTTTGAACTTTCCAGCGAAGTCCCTCAGCCTCTCGGGGGTATCGGTCGTGGGATCCACGCTAACGGAAATCAGACTCGCTTCGGGCGCCGATGTGGCCAGTTCCTGCTGCACCCTGCGAAACGTCGCGGTCAGAGGCGGACAGATAGTGGTGCAGGTCGTAAAGACAAAGTTGATGGCTACTGTCTTCCCCTTGATGAGGTCGCTATAGAAGTTGAGTCGCTTGCCGTTCTGATCAATGACCGGAACGTCCGGAATCCGCCCTGACGAAAAAGAAGACGTATCCTCAGTGTCCTTGGCTGGAGCAGGAGTCGTTGGTTCACCAACGACTGGTTCTACTAACCTGAGGGCCATTCCACACTTGGGACATTTCCGCGGTCTCCCAGACGTAACCTCCGGGTGCATGGGACAAGCGTAGCGTTTGGCAGCCTGAGACTTCACTCGCTTTTGGGCGCTGACAAGGTAGGAGTCCGGCGTGGGGAAACCGATGCCAGTAATGACCGCAGCCATAATCAGAGCCCGCATCAGCAACAAGCTATTCGGCACAAATAACCTCCCATAACCTTTACGGCTTGATCTCAATCCATCCCCCAGCCGGTACGAACTGCTTCGTTTTCAGGTCCGCCGTTATCACGTAAGCGCCCATCGCTCCCACGCGGCGGTTAGGTCCATAGCTTATCGCTGGGGCCAGGCCGGTACGATATTCATAGAATCCTTCGAGAACCTGAATTAGTTTTTCGCGGCTCAGGTCTTTGCCAGCTTTTTTCAAAGCCTCCGCCAATACCTTCGCGGCGCTGTAGGCGGACATTTGAGCGGCCACGTGCTTTGCCGGAAGTTTGTACTTTTCAGCCAGGACGCGAAACTCGCGCACTCCTTCGGCGGTTTGATCTGCTGGTGAGGTAGGAAACGACAAAAACACTTTGCCATCGAAGCCTGTCGGTGCTTCCAGGATTCCGGCTCCCGCATTGGCGCTGGGGAGAAAGATGGACGGAAACCAACTGATTTTCTCCGCTTCCCTCATAAACGATATTACTTCGTCTGAATTACCCAGGAAGAACAACGCGGTCCGGTTAGTCTGTTTGAGTTTCGCGACCACCGCCGGGTCAAACTGGCCGGCTGGATAGTCGTAACTTTGAGGCGCAGCCCATCCCTGCTTCTTGCTTTGGTCCTTGATCGCTTCGAGAACGCTGGAGTTCATTTCACTGCTTGGGAATACCACCGCGATACCCGGGTTCTTCAACTCTGGCCGGCCGGCGGCGAAATCGACGAGGGCGCGAAGCTGGCCCTCCGTTCCCGACAGCAGGTAGAACACCTGGCGGTTCAAAGGAAATCCGGTTTGCGGATAGAGCGTGAGTGGCCCAACTAAGGGGACCTCCTTATCGGCCAGGAGCGTGACCAGTTCCCTTTCAGCTCCGGCAATAAAGGCGCCGGTAAGGGCGAAGACTTGCTCATCGGTCAGCAAGCGTTCGAAGTTGGCCCGTGTGGCCGCGGGGGTATCGCCGATCTCGATTGCCTTGAGTTCAAAGCGGCGATTGTAGATTCCGCCCTGGCTGTTGAGTTCATCAAAGAAAGCGCTAATGACGGCTTTCACTGCTTGCCCCATCTCGGCCAGCGGGCCTTGTGCCGGCACGGCGGTCCCGATCACGATTTTGTTTTCGGAGACGCCCGGATCCAGGTCCTTGCCCAGGCGTTTGAGGTAGACGATCAGGTCGGCCAAATCCGCGCTGGTCATCTGATACCGAGGCATTACATTGAGCAGCCTGTTTCCGGCGGGATCCGTACCGCGGGTAATCGCTAACTCCAGGGCTCGCTCGGTGTATGGGGGGTGCCGCCTGCCGTCAGCGTGTGTCAGCCCGTAAGGCTTAGTCAGCGATTCCCATACCAAGTTTGACGGATCGACGCCGCCCTCCGGCTTGCCCTGGCCATTGAGGCCGTGACAGTTGGCGCAGGGCATCGCGCTTCCGGGCACCTCCAGGGATGATTCACCCAGGTAAGCCAGAATTTCTTTTCCGGAGGGACTTGTACCCTGGATATAAATCTGTTTGCCGCGACGCTCGCGTAGTTTCACCTCGGCCGTCGCTGCCACCTGCCCCTGGGCGTTCCAATCTGCAGCAAGCGGAAAAACCAGAGCCCCCAGGAAGACGATCCAAGCAAAGACACGACCCAGCACGAAAAGATGTCTAGTGTTCGAGACATCTCGTGCGCTTTCGTGGATTGCTTTTGGTTTCATCCCGATTCTGAGCGACTTACTTGTCACCAGTTGGCTTGTCGTTTAGTACGCTGTCGAGGATCTTTATCAATTCATCGCTCGGCGCCAGACCAAACGCCTTTTTCCATAAGCCCGTGCGTTCGTTGCCGATGATGAAGATGTTGAGATGGTCTTGCTTGTTCGGAACCAGGTGCCCCAGCTTCTTTAAGGCGAAGTCGACATTTTGTTTTTCGCCGGTGAGGAAATACCAGCCCGGCCGGGCGTTCAACTTCTTCGCATATTCCTTCAAGTTAACCGGCGTATCAACTATCGGGTCAACGCTGATCGAGATGATGTGCACGTCTTTGCCTATCCGATCTCCTAACGCCGCCTGCATCTTCGCGAGGTTTCGCTCCATCGGGAGACAACTACCTGGACAGGTGGCGAAGAAAGAGTTGATGACCACAACCTTGTCGCGCAGGAGATCGCTGTACAAGCGCATCTTCTCTCCGTCTTGGTTAACTAAGACTACGTCGGTGAAATAGGTTTGAGCCGCGGGTCGCGCTGGGACGGATGGTTGCGGCTGGGTTTGTGCCTGAGTAGCCGGCTCCTGCGCGACGACCGGAGAGATTGCCAAACCGATCATCGAGGCTGATAGCGCGCAGCAGGCCAGCCATCTGTTGACGAACATTTGTCTGGTACCAGCATCTGTTTGGTTATTCGGATTCATGTCGCTGTCCTCTTGTCAGAACCGCCTGCGTAAGCGGGCGGACGGACGCAGTCCTCTTGTCAGAACCGCCTGCGTAAGCGGGCGAGCGGACGCAGTCACTCAATGTAGTCATTCAAACCCCACGAATTGGATCGTCATTTTCCCACCGCCTGGAGAGTTAGCGGTGGTAACTGGCTAAATCTAAATCCCAGTGAAGGACTCTGGAAAAAAACATAGTATACGCCCGGTTTCGGCGGCACAAAGCTGATTTCATATTCATCGCGGGCCGCCGGTTTGGGAGCCTCTCGCTGCTGCCAAATCCCCGGAGCCAGAAACACCAGCACGACGAGGTCATCGACGCCGGTTTTCGCTTTGTTGGAATTGCTATCAACTACTTTGAAGCGCAAGT
>DATKIS010000640.1:0-6930 GCA_035543975.1 Pyrinomonadaceae bacterium | reverse complement strand
AACTCAAGTAAGTTAGTTCGCCTGTCTTCGTATTTGCGTGCACGGGAGCGAAGCAAAAATTCGCGACGTGGTTGGGGCCGCCTTTTTCATCCAGGAGAATATTCCAGTCAGTCCACCCGACGGTACCATTGTTGAAGTCGTTGATCATCGAGCGCCCATACTGTTCGCCAAACTTCCACTCTCCGAGCTTCTGCGGATTGAAAGAGTCGACGCATCCTTCGGTGAAGACGAGCGGCTTGTCGGGAAATGTTTCGTATACCAACCTGACATTGTCGAACATCGGCTCGCCGCCGCTCCAGGGTTCATACCAGTGAAAACCAATGCCCCAGACAAACTTCGCTGCCTGTGGGTCAGCCAGGATGGTGCTGGCCCTTTGATAGATGAGATCACGATTGTGGTCCCAGGCAATCACCTTTTTATCCGCCAGACCTTCTCGTTTCAGAGTCGGGCCAAGATAATTCTTAAGAAAGTCTCGCTCCTCCTCGGCGGAGTAAATACACGACTCCCATCGTTGCGTCGCCATCGGCTCGTTTTGAATCGAGAGGCCCCAAAGCGGTATTCCTTCACTCCGGTAGGCTTTGATGAACTTCGCATAGTAGTTGGCCCATGGTTGGTAGAACTCGGGCTTGAGTTTGCCGCCATGCAGAATATCGTTGTTGTCTTTCATGAACGCCGGTGGACTCCAGGGACTGGCGAAGAGATTGAGTTTTCCACGGGCAGTGGCCAGGGCTTGTTTGATAAATGGGATGCGAAACTTCCTATCGTGATCGATGCTGAACGACTTTAGATCTTTGTCGTCTTCATCTACATAGGTGTAGATCTCGCTGGAGAAATCGCAGCTGTGAATGTTTGTGCGCGCCAGCTTGTAGCCGATGCCGCGTTCCTCGTCGAAATGAGCGTCGAGAAACTCGCGTTGCTTTTCCTTCGACAATAACGCAAACGTCTCAGCCGAAGCGTCGGTCAATGCTCCGCCAATCCCCAGGAAGGTTTGAAACCGCTTGGCAGGATCGACAAACACGCAGATCTGCGTTTCCTTCGGCTGGCCCGCAGCCTTAAAACTCAAAGTGTCAGTCCGCGAAATCCTGAGTTTGGTTTTTTCGGCTGTGGTATAGACCGTAACCTGTTTTGACGTAGCCTGAAACGGCTCTCGGGAAGGCTCGTCCGGTTGGTCGGGTTTGGATTTGCTGGCAGCCAGTAGTTGATTTTGGGCCAACAAAGTTGCCGATGAGGCGAGCAAAAAGTTGCGTCGATCGATTCCCATGGCGGGAATTTAGCACATCGTCCCCTATTTGACATCTGAGATTCAGAACGGTTCGGGACGCGCGCTCCAGGGCAGCACCGCTCCCAAGTGGAGTATCCGTAATCGGGTCCTAGCGTCAATCCTCTTCGCTCTACCTACTCAACGTAATCAACCAGCGGTTTATCCGGGCGCTGCATACTTTCGATCTTCGCATTCACTTTCTCAGCGTAAGCCCGCGCATCACCCTCCGTTCTAATCAGCTCATACTCTGCCAAAATCTTGGCTCTGGTGGCTTCGCTGGGCGTGAGTTCCAAGTCCGTCTTCAGCAGAGCAGCCAGGAAACCATGCACAGTGCCCGAGACAGGCAAGGGTTGTTGGTTCACTAACGGGTCAGATTCAGCGACCACGGACGAGAAGGCCACGCCGAGTTGGCCCGATGGGGGTGGGACGGGATCAGGCAGGACTGTTGGGCAATCGTCGCGGAATGGTCCGCTGACAAGAGGTGTGAGCGGGTTGGCTTTCCCGTCTCTCTCAGTTAGGGCGGGAATGGCAAAAAAATGTTCGATGGTGGCGAGCACCGAGGTGTGATCGTAGAGGGTGTGATCGACCGTGCCTTTCTGAACGCGGGGCGACACGACGACGGCCGGCACGCGTACGCCGAGTTGCGTGAAGTCGAATTTAGTCAATTGCGAATAGTCGAAGCGCTTGTCATTGCTTGGATTGTCTTTTGGCGCCGGCGCGGGTCCCGGAGTGGCAGAGTCAAAAAAACCGCCGTGTTCGTCGTAGGTAATGATTAGCAAGCTGGTGGGCCAGTGAGGTGAATTGCGAATGCTCTCATAAGTCCTTTTGATCAGGAGTTCACCGCCATAAGTGCCGTCCATCGGGTGTTGTGATGTGCCGTTCTTAAAGGTTTTCCCAAAGACGTCACCATAGTTGGGCTCAATAAAGGTGTAACCCTGGGGGTAGGTGGGACTATTGACGCTTGTGTCGAAGGTCTCAAAACTGCTGGTGTTGAGCAGGTGGATGCCCTTCAGCAGGCACACCGGTGGGGGAAGGTGTTTGAGGATTGAGTCTCGATCAACGAAGATTTGCCAGACGATCCCTTTCCCGCGGAGCGCTGCAAAGATGTTTCCATGAGCGTGCTCAAATCCATGGACCGCCCACTGCGGGGCGGTTGTATCCGCCGGGCTGTCGGCCAGACCAGAGGATGACCCACCATGCAAGAAAGCGCGATTGGGAAAGGTGGGGCCAGGGAGCGAAGCAAACCACTGATCACACAATGCAAACTCCGTGGCCAGCCGGTAAATAACGGGCAACTGAGCGGGTGTGTCGAAGCACTTCATGATGTCGCCGTATTGTTCCGGCGTGGGCCCAGGATCACCTGGTTTTATCTCAGAGCGCGAGGTGGCGTAGTTACTGACGAAACCTTCACCAGTAATCGACGTTGGATAGGGCTGGCCGTTTACCCAGTGTTGCTGCGCCGCCGAACCGCACAGTTGCTCCATGATGTCGGCGAATTCATGGCCAGGGTCGGTGTGCATACTGGCCAGTGCCGGTTTTGATACGGGATAAGTTTTGCTCTGGTTGTTGCTCGTAAAGGTGTTGGATCTGGTTGATGCGCTAGTAGTGATCTTCGGAATACCCGAGAGCCCAAACAGACAGTCAAACGAATGGTTCTCCAGCATCAACACAAAGATGTGAGTAAGCACCCAACCCCCCTCGTCGAAGACGAAAGGTTGTCCGTCGTATGTCCCGTCATAGGAGCAGGCAAGATAGGTTTTACCTGCGGCCGACATGGCCACACTACTGCCGATGCCGAAACGGAAACCGGGGGCGCGGCTTCCCTCGCCCGCCAGCATCTCGGGCCATAGAGACCATGCGTTGCCGTCATACTTGAATAACCAGGCAGAAGCGAGGCTGGCGCTATAGTCACTGACGAGGGCGGAAAGCCCGTCGGCAGACAACGCCACACTCTGACCGTAAGCCATTGGTGGCCTAGGGATACCGGTTGGGCTCGGCATAAGCCTCGGGCTCTGCTGCTTCCAACCGTCGTCGTTTGAGAACACCCAAGCTCCGGTTTGGGTTTGATCATTACCAAAACAACTGACGAGGGCCACGTCGCCATCCGCCGAAAGCGCCACGCTCGTACCAAAGCCGATCGTGTTGGCGCCGTCGCTGCGCGCTGGCAGCCTAACGCCGGGTAGCGTCCACACCGTGGCGGGGGTTGATGGCCCGTCGGTGCTGCTGAAGACCCAGGCCGAGCCTTCATCGTTGCCACGGCCACTGGCGCCAACCAACGCAACATCGCCATCTGCTGACAGAGCAACGCTCTGGCCAAAATTCGTGACAGTCGAATCAGACGGCGCGAGCTTGGTGACCTGCTGGCTCCACACCTCGCCGCTCCGGGTATAAACCCAGGCGGCGCCGGTTTGGTTGTCGCTGCGGGCACCGATGAGGGCAACGTTGCCGTCGTAAGAAAGCGCCACACTTGAGCCAAAACCACCAAGACCGGTTAGCTTTAGGTCTTGCTGCCAACTATTACCATCATCTGAACGAGAGAATATCCAGGCCGCGCCGCCGAAGCCACCAATCAGCAAGGTATAGCTGTCGGCTGACAATGCCACACTCGCTCCAAATCCGCTGCCGGCAACGGCGTCACCAACGAGCTTCGCTTGTTGGACCCAGTTACCGGCAGAGCGGACGAAGACCCAGGCGGCCCCGGTTTGATTGTTGTCGCCATACCCGCCGACGACCGCGGTCATTCCATCAGCTGACAAAGCCATACTGCAACCGAAAAAGGCAACGCCAACTTTGCCCGAGGGTGTAAGAGTGACTGTTGAATCGGCCATTGATCCTCATCTACTGGGTGGTGGAGTGGGAAAGCGATGACCCAAAAAGGGCCGGCGAAGCGCCCCGTATTGAACACGATTTGTCCGAGGATTACCTGAGAAGCCAAGGGCCGGGGTGTGGCGCCGGGCGCGGACTATATCACAAGTTGACTGACTGCAAACACCGACGAATAGATAAGATCCATTCCTTTCGCCCGGTCTCGAGGTGGGAACGAAGCCCCCCATTCCGTTCGCTTGGTCTTGACGACGACTGCCGTTTGATTAAGCCGGTAGGAGAGAGAAAAAATGCAATCGAGGCTTTTGGTGACCAAGAGCTGACTCCGTCTCTTAAGGAAGCGTCGATTGGTTAGCTGGATTATTCGTCGCGCGAAGAGATCTCATTAGCACCGCTTCAGTCCGGTGCGCACACTGCCCCGAACTTCCTCCCGAGTCGCACACTCAGTCTCAAACTTGCATAATAATTGCGAAACCAGAGGCGGGGATCCAGGACTTAGCTTTACCTATGACGAACCTAAAAGGGCGGCATCTTTTCTTACTCTTTCTTGCGATTGCAGCAATAGCTGCCGGCGGTTGGACACTAAATCGCTTCAAGCGGACGCGTCCGTCAACCGAATCTTCATCGGCGGGTTCACCGCGCCCGTCGGATTCAGATTGGGCGCGGAGCCTGGAGAAGATCAAAGAGAATCGCGGCGATATCGGCAACGTCGCCATGAGCGTCCCCGAAGAACTCCGCCACTACGATGACCGGCGTTGGTTCCTGGCGGCGCAGGTCGCCGAGGTCAAAAAGCTCAGGCTACAGCCCGTCCAGGATTTTGTGGACCTCGCGGCGATGATTAAGCGCGGCGAATTAGTTCCCCTCCCCGCCGTAACCGAAACCTACATCCTTTATGGCGTCGGGGCCCGGGTGGATGGTGACGCGTTTACTAGATATATCGCCGATCAGAACCTCGAACTCAACGATGAACGCGGACTGCGCGATACCTACGCCCGGCTCGAATCGGCCCATGCAAAACTGCAAAAAGAGATTTCCGCTTTGCAGGCCGGGGAAAACTCCAAGTCAAACTCCAAGTCGCACCCCGCTCCGAGATCGTCGGCCGCGGCGACGAAAAACGCAGACCCAAGCTCAGATATAAACTGGGATGAACGGGAAATTGAAATCCGATCGCGGCAGCAGGAGTTGAAATCAATCGAGGCGGACCAGGCGCTGATCAAGAAATACTACGGGTACTCCTCCGGTTCGCTCGCTTCGCCCCCTTCTGAAGGGGAGGGTGCGAAACTATTGCGCGATTATGATTCCCTCCAGGCTCTGGCAGAGAACTTCGGCGGACGTTCTTTCAATCTCGACGACCCGACCGACCGCGAGGCTTTGAAAGTTTATCTGCTGACCTCACTACGACCGCAGGCTGTGAAGGTCCTTGAAGAGATAGCAAAGCGGTATCGGGACAACTTCGATCGTCCGCTCCCGGTCAGCTCTTTGATTCGACCGGAACAGTATCAACGCGCGTTGCGCAGAGTTAACCGCTATGCCGTGCTGATTGATACTCCGCCACACTCCACTGGCCTCGCGTTCGACATCGATTACCGTTTCATGAGTAATGCCGAACAGAATTTCGTAATGCAGGAACTAGCGCGCATGAAGAAGGAGGGGCGCATTGAAGTCCTCCGCGAACGCGGCGCGAATTATCACGTGTTCACTTTCCTCGAAGGCCGGCGCCCCAGCGACGACCTAATCACAGCGTCGTTAGACGAGGTCGGCCGGCCCACGAAACCAACCGGCGAAACCAGCGAGGGTGAGAAGACGCCTTCGCCGCCTGCGAAACTAAAAACCAAATCGCGCACCGCAAAGAGCACTCGACCAGCCGCCAAACCCACGAGCCGAAGGCGGGGCAGAAGATAGTCCGCGACGCGGACGTGAGCATAAAGCCTGGGGTGGAGCGCAGCGCAACCCCAGGATCAAAGTCGCCAAAAACAATTGAGCCCGCGAAGCGGCCGACAGCGTTAGCAATTAATAAGCGTCAATCTTGATGCTTCGACTATCGGCCGCTCCGCGGGCTTTGATTATTTTCGACGATGTTTCCTGGGGTTCCGCTTCGCTACACCCCAGACTTTATGCTGCCGACCGCTCCGCGGGCTTCGGATATTTACAACATCAGCGAAGGTGCCGGGCCAACCTCCGCCAGGATTACCCATGCGACAATACTCCAAACTCCCGCGTCGCCACACCGAGTCTCGCTTAGACGAGCATCGAAGTTTCCCGAGCTGATTTAGATCGTATTGCGAGTACCAACCTGCCGCCGTGAATCACGATCGACGATCGATGATCGCCACCGGATGTGGTCCCCTTCCCTCCGATAAACGAAGTTCACCAAACTCGTTGGGATTGCTACCGTGAAAATCGCTGGGGGAACCGCAATCTTTTAATGTCTTCAAACGTCAGCTGCTGAGCAGAAATTGATTGCGCAAGGGCGAAGAGAACACCCGCGAAACAGCACGCAGCAACTACTCTTGTTCTTATTCTCAGACTCATATCATTTCGGCAGACCCGCCGTATGACTTTGTATGACTTTCGCGTCCTTGTCGTGAATGCTGAACACACCACAAACCGGTCGTGCGCAACGTCAACCTCGAAAATGTTAGAAGCACAAACAGTCCGTGAGTGATGTGGCCAGTCCGCAGGTAATAAGATAGCCAGTTTCCCCTGCGCAGTTTTTGACGGCGTGAGTTTTGTTTTATTGTATCTTCCGTGGCGTTCGGGCCAGCGAGGTCGTGGAAGCAAAGCGGCTCGATTCTATTCCGTAACGTTAAGATTGGACCGACCGAGAATGGCCGCAGTTTGAACTC
>DATKIS010000639.1:0-4114 GCA_035543975.1 Pyrinomonadaceae bacterium | reverse complement strand
CGGCTTTCATAGGCTTTGTTTAGGTACTCAATGGCCTGGTCCTGGTCTTTTAGTCCCGCATAAGCAATTGCAAAGTAGAGCGAGGAGACATATCGCTTCCCGGCTAGAGTTCTAAACCGTTCGACAATCGCTTCCGCTTCCTTCCGCCTTCCCGATGAGCCGTAAGCAAAGGCCAAAGACGCCGCCACCTCCGGATCATTCTCGACAGTTCCTTCCTTTAACGGCCCCTGGCCTGGCGATTTGATCAGGTCACGAAATTCTGCGATAGCCTGCTCGTGCATTCCCTTCATGGTGTAGGCCAGTCCGCGATAGTGGTGGGCTACCCAAAAGTCAGGAACCATTTCGAGCGTCTTGTTACAGTTTTCGATCGCATAGTCGTAACGGTGCTCATAATAAGCGTAGTGGCCCAGGTTTGAACTGATGATGGGCGAAAGTGGATCGAGCATATGCGCCTGTTCGATCTCTTTCCTGGCTCGTTCGAATTTGCCCATCTGCATCAGAAGCGACGCGTACCATTGATGGGCGGTTGGATACTTGGGATTAAGTTCAATGGCCTTCTTGAAATCGGCTTCCGCCCCCAGCCAATCCCAATCGTAAGCGAGTTTCACAAAGGCGCGCGAAGTGTAGGCTTCTGCCAGGGTCGGATCGGCATCGACAGCCTTCTGGGCCGCGGCTTTCGCTTTTGGCATCTCGTCGGCAGGCGTCACTACGCCGATGTCGGAAAGCAAAGAATAAGAATCAGCCAGACCGGAGTAGGCCAGCGCGTAAGTGGGATCCTTCTCCTCAGCCTGCTGAAAATATTTGATGCCCAGCCTGAGTCCGGCCTCATCACGCTTGTTCCAGAAATAGCGTCCCTTCAAGTAGAGTCCATAAGCCTCGGCGTCTTTGGTGTACCGCTTCGCTAGTTTCTCCTCATCGTCGCCGGTTAAACGGAGGCGAAGTTTCTCGGATATCTTCCGTGAGATTTCCTCCTGCACCGAGAAGATATCGGAAAGCGGGTTGTTATATTCCGCCCCCCAAAGTTGGGAGCCATCTTCGACACTAATCAACTCCGTTTTGATGATCAGCCGGTCACCCTGTTTCACCAGCCTTCCCGCCAGAACGGCACCCACGTTGAGACTACGACCCACCTCTTGCGGGTCAATATTTTTTCCCTTGAACCGAAAAGCCGCTGTCCGCGACATCACTTTCAAATTTGGGAGGTGGGACAAACTGCGAATAATGCTCTCGGATATGCCGTCGGATAAATATTCAGTGTTGGGATCATTACTATCATTTTCAAAAGGCAAAACGGCCACGGAATCAATCGAGCGGCGATCAGAATAAAGATAATAAGCGCCGATTACGCCGGCCAGGATGAGTGCGAGGACGATAAAAGCCACCGCTTTGTAGCTGCCGACCTTGCTGGGAATGTTCTCGATTGCTGATGAGACCGGGGCAGTGTCAACCGCTTGAGTGACGGTCACTGATTGCCCTCCGCTTGATGTCAGGAGATCAGGTGCCTGGGTAGCGGAGTGTGCCTGTGTCTGATGGTGGACCTCTGAGTCGGCGTAGTGAAGCTCTTCTCTTAACTGCTCGAGGTCGAGTTTCAAGTCGGTTACGGTTTGATATCGCTTTGCCTTGTCCTTCGCAAGGGCCTTTGAAACGATTCGCTCCAGATGTCTGGGCGCTTCGGGCGCCTGTGATGTTAGTGGGGCCGGATCGTGATCGATGATCGAGACCCGCACATGACTATCGGTTTTGCCAGCGAAAGGCGCGTGACCTGCAACCATCTCATACAGCACGACTCCCAGACTAAAAATATCGCTGCGAGGGTCAATTGGCTCGCCCTGCGCCTGCTCAGGCGACATGTAACCGGTGGTGCCGACCACTGCGCCAGGATTCGTCTGGGTGATGGGCATTGTTACTGCTTCAGGATCAGTGGTGGGAGATTCACGCTCGGTGAGTTTGGCAAGTCCGAAATCCAACACCTTGATGAAGCGATCACGAACAAAGCGGTCATGGCGCAGCATGATGTTTTCGGGTTTCACATCGCGGTGGACTATTCCCGCTGCATGGGCCGCTTCGAGGGCCATGGCTACCTGGATTGCTATACCGAGTGCTTCGTCTATTTTGATCGGGCTGCGCCACAGGCATTGCCGTAACGTTTCGCCTTCGATGAATTCGGTCGCAATATAGGAAGTGGAAGCGGTCTCACCGATTTCGAAAATAGTAAGGATATTGGGGTGATTAAGAGCCAGAATTGCCCGGGCTTCCTGTTTGAACCGGCGGATCCGGCTTTCGTCTTTGGTGAGTTCCGGAGGGAGGACTTTTAGCGCAACCTTGCGGCCATGCTGCTTTGTGTCTTCGGCGAGGAAGACTTCCCCCATTCCCCCCTTGCCCAGTCTTTTGACGATGCGATAATGAGCAATCGCCGGGGGGGTGTCGCCGGAGTCTTCGGAGATGTTGTTATCTCGTCCGGACATCGCTGGAAGGTTCTCGTGCGAGGTATATCCTGTGCGTTTTCAACTTATGAATCCGGCGGTATTGTATCACGCACGCGAGTTTGGCAAATGAATCACCACTCTAAATACGGAAGAAGTTGTGGCGGCCTCATGTTTGGTTTCGATTGAGATATATGCTCTTATAATCAGCAGAGTTGCTTCGATTTGGTAATGCCCGCTGAGGGCAACGGGCTTGCGCCGGCAAGGCATCAAAGCGCCGGTCTCAAGCAGGCAGAAGGCACTGTTTACCAGCAAATCAAAATAATATGAAGTTATCCGTTTCTCTGTTTCTGCCGCGTTTATTGCTGTTTAGTTGCGCTCTCGCTCTGGCATTTGCGGGCTTTGGGGTCGTGGATGGGGTGAGTCAGACGCAACAGCCGAAACCAGCGCCACGTCCCACTCCGCCGAGTACCGAGCAGGATCCGGAGAAAATAGAAATTGCGATCCGTCGCGTGCGGCTTCCCATTACCGTCGTCGACAAGAAGGGTAACTTCGTTCCGGGTCTGACTAAGGAAGATTTTTTCGTGCTCGAGGATCGTCTGCCGCAACAGATTGAAACTTTTTCCGATGACTTGGGCGAAACGTCTCCATTGTACCTTGCTGTCTTAATGGACACTTCTCCATCTACGGCGGGCAAGGTCAAGTTTGAGCAAGAGTCAGCGATGAACTTCATACATACGGTGGTGCGGCCGCGCCGGGATCGGGTGTTATTTGCCACCTTTGACCATGAAATAAACCTGCGCCAGGACTTCACCGACAAGCTCGACCTTGTCGATCGGGCCGTATTTGGAGTTAAGCAACTCGGAAATCAAACAGCGCTTTACGATGCCATCTGGCAATTTTGCGATGAGAAGCTCAGATCCGCAGGTGGGCGCCGCGTGCTGGTGGTTATCACTGATGGGGAAGACACGTACAGCCGCGCAAACATGAGGGACGCGATCGATATTGCGCAGCGCACGGAGACAACAATTTTTGCGATCTCAACCAAAGCAGGCTTTCTGTCGGCGGTGCCGGGAGTTGAAGCTGGCCAAGTGAAGGATAAGAAGGATCGTGATCTGGTAACGTTGGCGGACGAAACAGGTGGAATGGCCTTCTTTACTGGCGATATGCTGTCGCTTGAGCGTTCGTTTACCAAGATCTCAAAAGAACTTCGGGCCCAATACCTGGTAACTTATAAACCCGTAAACGACCGTTATGATGGCAGCTTTAGAAGAATCGACGTCAAACTCGCTGAGGGAAAGAGAGATTTGAAGGTTCGGACGAAACACGGATACAAGGCCATCGCGGACAGCGTAAGACCGTAAGAAGTAAAGATGTTTGTTCGAGCAATTACGAAATTTGTGTTAGCGGCCGGGCTGGGATGTTTGCTGGTCGGTGGCCCTGTGGCTTCGAACGGTTGGTCAGCTCAGTCTCAGGATAGATCCTCTGCCCAGGAAAAATCGAGGACCAGGAGGGTTGCCGAAACACCGGCGCCGTCACCAACTCCGCCGGTAATCTCAAAGGAAGAGGATTCGGACGAGGTCATTCGCGTCGAAACGAACCTCACCAACATTTTCTTCACTGCCGCCTATTCCAACAAACGCTTCGTCAGCAATCTTCGGAAAGAAGATATCCGAGTGTTCGAAGATGGG
>DATKIS010000638.1:0-3147 GCA_035543975.1 Pyrinomonadaceae bacterium | reverse complement strand
TTGGGGACGCTTTCGTTTTTGATACTCAGAAAAGGGCCTGGAGTTCCCTGCCCCCCTTACCAGCAGCTCGATATGCACCTACCATGCAGCTTTGGCGGCGGCGCCTTCATGTTATGGGCGGCGCGATGCCGGATCGTTCCACCCCTGCCAGCGAACATTGGAGTCTGAGTGTCCACAACGGACGAGCGACCGAGACTGAGTGGCGCAGGGAGCGCCCAATTCCTCGCGGCGGTGGACACCGCGCCAGCGCACTCGTCAACGATCGGTTGTACCTGTTGGGAGGACAGGAAGGAGACTTTGAACCAATCTCAAACGATCCAAACTGCGCCTGTACCGGTGAGACGATAGAATACGTTTTTCCGGATTGCTACCGTTTGGATTCCCCCGGCACGGAGTGGGTCCGCTTGCCCGACATGTTGGAACAGAGCTCCCACACCGAATTCTCGGTTATCGTGCGCGGCCCCTCGATCATCATCAGTGGCGGGTCCCGCTACAAGCATCCCGAGACATTTCAAATCGCCTTAACCGACGTGATCCAGAAATTCGACACCCGTAATGAGAAATGGTCACTGGTGGGCCATCTGCCTTTCCGCGTCAAGACCACTTTGACGGGATTCCATAAAGGCTGGCTCTACGCCAGCGCCGGCCAGAGAGACCACGGTCCGGACGATCCCCGTCCCGGGATGATCGAAAACGGTGCCTGGCGCGCTCGGCTGAATATCTGAGGGCGGAGAAAGCGCGTGGCTTACTTACCAGGTCTGAAAGGGAAGAAGGTTCTTCTTGTTTCTCACGAGCTCACCTTTACCGGCGCTCCCTTGTTGCTTGCTGAAACCGGCGTCGCGATGGCCAGGTCAGGAGCGGAAGTGTCACTGACCAGTCTGCGAATCAAGGAGGCATCGTTTCATTTTTCAGCTTACGAGGGTCTACAACCAGTTTCAATCGACGACTCCTTCGCCATCGCTGCTGAGGCCGACATCATCATTGCCAACACGGCGGTGACCAAGAGTTGGGTCCGGATGCTTTTGCTTTCTGATGTTCACGCCCGTCGAAAGCTAGTCTGGTGGATTCATGAAATCGACCTGAAGGCCTATGGAAACAACATGGAAAACCTGGGTCTGGCAGCCGCCGCCATCTTCGACTCGGAAGGCGCACTGCAACGGTGGCAGCAATCCGGGTTGCCTATGCCCGCCATAACGAAAGCCATTCACCCTGGCCTCACGTCGAAGTTCTTGAAAGACGCGGCTCGGTCACAGCCGAGGCAGGGGTGGGCGTCAAGACTGAAATCTATCTTCAATGGGCACCAACCGCCGGCGCGGGATGAATTTCGAACAAAGCTGGGAGTTAACCCACAGGATTTCCTAATCACTTTGATCGGTTCCTACTGTCCTCTGAAGGGTCACGACCTTCTAGTCGCAACCGTAGGACAGATGCTTGCTTCGTCGCCTGGCTTGCCCCTCAAGCTCTTGCTAATTGGGTTTCGCAATGTGATTCAGAGGCAAGGTTTTCTGAAAAAGCTTTCCCCTCGAGAATTGGCAGCAGTGGAAACCAAACGCACGATAACGAGCGTGGCCGATGTGAAACCCTATTATCTGGCCAGCGACGCTTTGGTACTGAATACACAACCCCCCGGCGAGACCTTTGGCCGCGTATCCATCGAAGCGATGGCCTACGGATTACCAGTGCTGGCAACCGATGCCGGCGGCACTCGCGAGATTGTGGTCGATGGAGTCACCGGCTTATTCCACCCAGCAGGCCCGGAGGGTCAGGCAAAACTAAGTCAGAACATCCGCTCTCTGATGGAGGACCGGAGCAGGGCCAAATCGCTGGGGGCCGCCGGTTACAAACGGGCGAAAACTCTGTTTCGAGTAGAGCGATTCTATCGGGAGTTTGACGAGGTGATGCGCTGCGTTCTAGCGGAATGCCTGACTCGCCCCAAGCTTCCATGAGCAACGGTCAGTCTTTGCCCCAAAGGGGCTGCGTCTCGAAGCCCAGGGTTGCCGCTTCGGCTACCCTGGGTGGGGAATAATCCACTACCTACAACCGCAAGGCGGTTGCGACCAGTGCAGTCTTGCTGCAGAGACGCAACCGCGTTGCGGTTGAAACTCTCTGGCGTCTTATCCCAGGGTAGCCGCAGCGGCAACCCTGGCTTTGAGCCGAAGCCCCTTCGGGGCAACGTCGAGTCACATAAACGTTATCACTTAACGCGCAGATAGGTGTGAAGGCAAAATAATAATAGACGCGCAAGAATACAGACTAATCACTTTTCCGTCTCCGCTCGTCTGGCATATGAATTTGAAACGCGGCTAGACTGTGAGGCGTATTAGCTTCCTGGCCTATGACGATAGCTATCGGCACAACCTTGGGACGTTACGAGATCCGGGCCTTGATCGGCGTCGGTGGAATGGGTGAGGTGTATCTGGCGCAGGATACCCAACTCAGACGGCCCGTAGGACTCAAGTTATTACCGGCAAACTTCACCCAGGATGAAGACCGTTTGCGCAGGTTTGAGCAGGAAGCGTATGCAGCCTCCGCTCTGAATCATCCGAATATTTTAACGATCTACGAGATTGGCAACATCGAGTCGACGCGCTTCATGGCGATGGAGTATGTCGAGGGAGAGACCCTGCGCCAACACATCTCGCGCTCGCAGTCGGCGTCGGGTGAGGGTCAACTGCCCGGGGCGGGCCTAAAGTTAAGCGATGCTCTCGATATTGCCATCCAGATAGCTTCGGCCCTGGCGGCTTCACAATCCGCGGGGATTGCGCATCGCGACATCAAACCCGACAACATCATGCTGCGTCGGGATGGCTATGTGAAGGTGCTCGACTTTGGTCTGGCTAAGCTCACCGAACGCCCGGAAACTACCGACACCGAAGCGCCCACGCGAGCGATGGTCAATACCAGTCCCGGCTCGGTGATGGGAACAGTTAATTACATGTCACCGGAGCAGGCCAGCGCCCACACAGTTGATTCTCGGACCGACATCTGGAGTTTGGGGGTCGTGCTTTTCGAAATGATTACGGGTCGGGTGCCTTTCGAGGGGCCCACGCCGAGTCACGTCATCGTCGCCATACTGGAAAAAGATCCAGCCCCGCTGGCCCGCTATATGAGTGACGTGCCGGAAGCGCTGGAGTGGATTGTGGCCAA
>DATKIS010000637.1:0-2631 GCA_035543975.1 Pyrinomonadaceae bacterium | reverse complement strand
GCGTTATTCCGCCTGCCGACGAAGATGCTCGACGGCAGGCGGTAGCTCGTCCGGCGGAAGACCCAGGCCGAGGAGACCGTGTTGTCTTCCAGCGATGGGCCTGACAATCGCGCATCGTCCCCGTGAAAGAGGCGGCACGTCCCCTGGTAGTCCTTGACGTCACAGAGCACGGCCCGGACGTTAGAGCCGAGCTTGACGGACGAGATGGAGTCGTTCGGCAGGGTCGCGTTGGCGAGGAGGCGGTACTCGCCCGGTCCTATGCGCCGGCACGGGGCCACGAAGTCCTTATGCTTGTATAGGGCGATCTCGTTAGCGCCCGGCTGGCATTGGACGAACCCCCGCGGCTGCACTTTTACCGAGGACGCGCGGTCGTTGCCAATAGAGCTGCCGGTGAGTCTTGGGACGTCCGCGGTGAAGAGTTCGCACTCGCCGCCGTAGCCGTCGTCAACGCAGAGCACGGCTTGGACGTCGGCGCCCACGCGCACTGAGGAGACGGAGTCGTTAACCATACCCACGGAAGACGGGCTGGGGTAGTCGCGGGCGCGCAATGTAACGCAGGTGCCCGCGAAGTTGTCGTCGGTGAAGAGCGCGACTTGATCACGCCCGGGAATGCAAGATTGCGCGGCCGCAGCGTGTCCCGCCCCGACGATGAGGCAGAAGGCGGCCGCGAAGAATAAATTAATCAAACCTAAACCTCCGAGAAAATCGCGCTCGCGCGGGTGGGCGTCCGAGGCTGATAGAGAACTTGGAAAGACTCTACCGGTTACTCCTCTTTTGTAGATTCGCTTCTCGACCTGACAGGGCAGCGGCGCGTCCGACGCGAGGTAGGAATCAAGCCCTCTCTCTCGGAACCGCGACACCTCCTCGCCCCACCCTAAGCGGGGGGACGTTAAATAGACCAACTCACCCTTAACCAGATGAAATTCGCGCCGTCAGCTGCAATGCTTTGCTATGTTGCCGGTTGTTATCTCTCAACTCGTTTCTGTAGGACTTGAACCGTCTTTGCGTTGGCCGGGAAACTGCCTTTGAGGAAAGTTTCGACTGCCTCGAAAAATATCTCGGGCTGTTCGATCTGCGGAATATGTCCTGCACCTTTGATAATGAGCAAGCGGGCGTTCGGAAATCCGTTGGCCCACGTTTCGGACGCCTTAACCGGGATCGGGTCTGCCGCGCCGTGAATGACCAGAACCGGAGCTTTGACAACGCTCAAAGACGGCAGCAAATTAAAATCGCCGAGCGAATTCCAGATCTGCATATTGACCACCATCTGATTTCGAACGGCTTGTTCCGAACCTGAACAAACGTCGCCCTTCAAAAGTTTTGCGCTTTCCGGTTTGGAGACATAGGTAGGAAAAAGGAGCTGAAAAAACTCGCGGCACGTGGCCCGCGGGTCGCTGGATTTGGCCCAATCTAGTCGATTTGACACGACGCGATAACGCTTAATCTGGTCGGCGTTAAGTAGTCGTCCAACACGCGATTCGATTTCTTGCTCAAGTTCGACTAAGAAGCCTTTCATCGGTGGACTGGGACTGTGAAGGATCATCCTTTGAACTTTGTCAGGGTGCGCCGCTGCGTAATAAGAAACGAGCAGTCCACCCCACGAATTCCCCAAAAGCGTCATCTGATCGAGTTTGAAGTGCACTCGCAGGGCTTCCAGATCCGCAATATGTTTGGAAATCGAAAGTTTCGCACGGTCTTTCGTTAGACTCGAACGTCCGTTACCGCGCTGGTCGTAATAAATGACGGTTCGCTTCTTTGCCAAAGGTTCAAGGTCAGGCAAAATCGAAGTCAATGAGTTGCCGGGTCCGCCGTGAACGGCAACTAAAGTTTCCGCTCCGCTTCCAACAACTTTGTAAAATATACGAACGCCGTCCGACGTGGGGAGATAGCCTTCGCGGGGCGTCTGTGCGAAACAGTCCCTGGACGCTTGCAACAGAAAAATGAACGAAACTAGAAATAACAGCTTTTTCATACTGAGCCTCATAAAGCCAGGAAGGCAACATCACGATGGGCATCAGCGGCGCGCACGAACCACCGCCAGGGACAAGCCTTGCATGAGAGACGTGCTTATTGTGCGTCCACTGCCTGCCTTCGTTATGCCTCGGATTTACTTAGGTGCCACTCCCAAACCAACCCGTCCTCTGGGTGTTCGAGGGTACGCACAAAGCGAAACTTGAGTTTCTGCAGCACAGACGTTGAGGCATTCTCTTCGGGCAAGGTTTGCGCTGCCACCGTCAAGGCAGGCATTTTGTTAGTGGCGATGCGAATGAGCTCAGAGGCCATTCGCGTGGCTACACCTCGCGACTCGTGTCCTGGAAAAGTGAAGTAGGCAATTTCGACGCGGTTGTTCTGTGGAGGTGACTTGAAACCACATGAGCCTACGCAAATGCCATTTTCTAATGCGAGATATCCGATCCAAGGTAGTTCATATCCGACCGCGCGGTACAGTTGTGTAGTAGCCGCCACAACCTCCGCCGCTAAAGGCGGCATGGACGGCACCGGCCTGGTCAGCGCTCCGTTCTCTTTTATTACGATGAGCTCCACTTTCACCCTTCGTTTAGAAGCACAACGCTGGAACTGAGCTCCGCCCCCCAAATAGCATCCAACCTAATCTTCAGGAAGAATGAAGAA
>DATKIS010000636.1:0-4296 GCA_035543975.1 Pyrinomonadaceae bacterium | reverse complement strand
CGGGCGGGAAACCCATCCCATGGGTGGCAATTACGATCGTCCCTCGTATGAAGGTGGCGGCTCAACCTCGACCTATCCGTTCGAAACCTGGTTTTATCGTTACCTGCCCGGCGTAGGTTCTGGAATCGAGATTGAATTTGTGGATCCCACCGGCAGCGGTGAGTATCGACTGGCGCGGAACGCCAACGAGAAAGACGC
This sequence comes from Pyrinomonadaceae bacterium, assembly GCA_035543975.1. Classification (GTDB taxonomy): domain Bacteria; phylum Acidobacteriota; class Blastocatellia; order Pyrinomonadales; family Pyrinomonadaceae; genus PSRF01. The sequence continues at coordinate 4,098 of DATKIS010000636.1, read as the reverse complement.
GCTCTTGATGGTTCCGGGTGGGGGACTAACGCTTTCCGAGCAATTAGGTCTTTCTGACAAGGCCGACAGAATCACCGGAATGGGTGGCAGCGGTCAGACCGGTTATCAGAGGGAACAGGACAGTCCGTTCTCGCGATTGCAATTGCTGGCCAATCTCAGCCGTCCGCCCCAGGTGAAATTTAGTGACCTCCAATCGGCTGTAAATACCGGGGTCATTGAAGAGAATCCGCTCAATTTTGATGTCCGGGTAGACTTCTTCCGCCAATCAGACGAGCGCGTAATCACCGCCTTCACAATTCAAACTGAAAACCGAGACCTCGTATTTCAGGACAGCGGTGGACTGAAGCAAGCTCGCATGAACATCTTCGGCAGAATCACGTCCGTAGCTGGTCGCCGGGCTGGGATTTTCGAGGATCCGGTCATTACCACGGCCACAAACGAAGAGTTGATCGAAGCTAAGGACCGCAAATCCGCCTATCAGAAGGCAATTGCCCTGACCCCGGGAACCTACAAGGTTGACGTAATCGTGCGCGACGGTGCCTCAGGCGCGACCGGAGTGCGGCACATCGGCTTTACCGTGCCGAAGTATGATTCGCAGAAGCTGTCGACTTCGACGCTCGTGCTGGCCGCGAAACTCGAGAGCCTGGTCGATCAGCCCGCCGTAGGACAGTTTGTTATCGGGCAGCAAAAAGTAATTCCAAACGTGGCGGGGATCTACAAACGTGGCCAGCCCGTCGGCGTCTATCTACAGGTTTACAACGCCGGTATCGATCAAACTACGCTGCGGCCCTCAGTTGACGTGGAGTATTTGCTGACGAAGGATGGCAAGGAAATCGGCAAGCAGGCGGAAGACTGGCGCGGGATGAGCGATGCCGGTCAACGACTGACACTGGCCCGATTGGTGGACACGCAAGCACTCTCTTTGGGCGAATATGAGCTGACGATCCGCATACGGGATCGAGTCTCCGGCCAGACGCTCACGCCGGCAGCCAAGTTTAGCGTGGTTCCTCAGTAGCCTGAGCTCGACCACAGCGATTCGCTCGAAGTCAGCCCTAAAGAAGACGATCCCCTTTCGTCGATCGAACACTTTCGCTGCCTGGCTGCTGACTAATGCACGATCTTCATTGAATAGAGGACCCCATATATCTCGTCCTCATGCTGTGGGAATCCCTTGCCGCTGCTGGACAGAATCAGGTTTACCAGTTGCACCTGCCCGGCATATTTTCGATAAGCCATCCATTGCAATCGCCTGATGCCGTCAGGCTTTTCCGGATTCGATTCGCGAAACTGGACACCCTTCAGTCCGTCAATCTCCAGCCACTTCAGCTCATCGACCTCGCCATTCTTTGATCGCGTTTTAGCGCCGTCGTAGAAGGCCTTGATGCTGATGTCCATAGGAAAGCTTTCGTCCATCGCCGAGATACTCACAATCATTGAGGCAGCGTCCCAGGAGCCCGGTGAACGCCACACTAACATCTTCGATTCATTGCTCGACTCTTTCCATTTCGCCGGGACCGTCCATGACATTCCCTGCTGGTCCCAATTCACGTTTTGGCCGCCGGCGATCGCGGCAGTCTGAGCAGCGGTGGGATTAGGTTTCTCCGCGGACCCGGTGTCGCTCGAAGTCGAACCGGTGTTGGTTGGCTCTTTGGAGTTGGTTGCGGTTTTTAGTTTGTTCCCTAAATTGCAGAACGTCAGAGCAAATCCGAGAAGAAGTAGCGTAGGAATTTGTTTCATGGGCCACACTCATTTAGGGGGAGCTGGAAAAGCTATGCGCTTCTAAGCCATAACAGGCCTTCAAGTCAATGTTAGAGTTACAAACCCCAACTCGGCGTGATATCCTACGGTTCCCCTTCAACCAGCCCCATATTATTAACTGAGCCTTTTCGGCTCGAGTTCTCGGAGACCGTTTATGAAAACCAGTGCTTTGAAATCGCGAATTGTAATCTCGCTTTTGTCCGCAGGGCTGATCGCCCTGGGCGCCAGTGCCTGTCAAAAAACTGATACCAATACCAACACGACTGTCACCACGAATACCAACACAGCTCCAGCCAATGCCAATGCGAATACATCACCGGCAATGACGCTCGGTATCGCTACGCGCGAGCCCGAGAAGTATCGGGCCACGCTCGTGCTCAGCGCTGAAACAGAGGGTGGACAAAAGACCATCGGGATACCGACGTTGCAGGCTGAAGTTGCGCGGAATGGCGCCGACCGCCGCGTTTCCTTCAAGCTGCCGGATGGGTCCGATCTGATTTATCTCGAACACGGTGGCAAGCATATCGTCGTGGCCCCAGGCCGGAAACAGTATGCCGAATTGACACCTGAAGCCACCGGCTTTCAGTTACACAAGCTGATGACGCCCGGGCAGATCGTTTCGTATATCGAAAAGCTGAAAGGTGTGGAGCGAGTTGGCGACGAAACTTTTAATGGCCGCGCGGCGGACAAGTATCGTTATACGGGAACCGCCAATACCTCGACCTCGGCCGGTCAGGTAAATGCCCAGGGCGTTGTTTATGTTGATAAGGAAACCGGCCTGCCCTTGAGGGCCGAACTCAACACCGAGGCGAGCGGCAGCGTGCAGGGCGTCAAGGGCGCAAAGATAGTCGCGGAGATGCGCGATATCAGCACCACCGTCGACGATGCGCTGTTCCAGGTTCCGCCCGGACTAAGCCAGGTTCCACCGGATCAAGTTCGCGGGCAGATTGATGCGTTCACCAACACAGTCGCGACCCTGATTAAGGCCTTGCTGGGGAACATGAATGCGGCAGCGGCGCAGACCGGCAGTTCGCCGGCGCTCGCGGCATCGCCCTCGCCTTCCGCGGCCCATTGAGAAAACCAAAATGAAATATCTCTTGATTCTGGTACTGGGATTAGTCATCGGCGCCGGCGTAGCAATTTTCTTTCTCGGCATTCCTCGCGCGAAAGCGATTCCAGGCACGCCGGTGGGAGCGCCGGTCGCCGGCGCCGCGCCTGCCAGCACGGTAGTAATGTCAGTCAACGAGAATTTTCTTAACGAACTTCTGAATACAGTGTTTCGCGATCTGGGGCCGCCTACCTTCAACTTGTCGTCGAAGACCACGCCTGACGTTTTCGAGCGGGTGGCATTTCAGGGTGGTTGCACTAACAGCGTCACCCTGGCGCCTGAGGGCAGCAACGCCAAGACGCAAGTCAGGTTTGCCGGAGGCACGATTTCCGCTCCGCTGGTTTTCAGCGGCAGCTATAGCCTCATGGGAAACTGCATGCAATTCAAAGGATGGGCCCAAACCAGCATTCAGCTCTCGTTTGACCAGGCGGCCCAGACCGTATATGGCCGGGTGAGTGTTGACGGGGTCAACCTTGAAGGTGTGCCGCCGATAGCCAACAACTTTGTCACCGTGTTTGTGCGGGATGCTATCGACAGCAAGGTTAATCCGCTGGAGTTTCTGCGACCTTCGCAGCTGCAGTTGGTGATTCCCGTGAAGGGGATTAATGGCTCGGTCAAGACCCACGTGAAAGACGTGCGTTCAGAGGCCCAGGATGGCGTGCTGCGTTTGCATATTACTTACGATTTCGCCGCCACGAAAGACGGGCAGCCGCAGGGGTGAGACATCGAGTGATGAGTGATGAGTGCTCTAACGGTTATGGCCGCCGGAGAATGAGCTTGACCGTGGGAAGGCCTGAGCTCACCGTTACTTCCACCCGTCGCTGTACACTTGCTTGCCTTTCTCCGGTTCGATCGAGGCCCGCATTGTTAGCCTGAGCCCTTCGTAGGCTTTCACACTGAAGCTGCTTCCAGCTTCATCCTTGGCAGCGTAGAACACTGCATCCCCGGCGAGCATGTATCCAACTCGCGCACCCACGGCCGGTGCCCCATCTGACCAGACGACCTTCCCAGTTACCTCGTGTTCCTGCGGCAGGGGTGGCACTTCCAGATTGTAGTCGGCAATTGTTTGCCCTTCTCCGATAGTGATCACCTTTGCCGCCGCCTTGTCGCTGACTCCCGGGTGATAAAGCAATGGGAAGGGACGATTCTGACTGCTCATGCCGTCAAACCTAATCGTCAAGATATAGCGCCCAGGAGGAATTCGCTTGAAGGCATAATTGCCGTCTTCATCA
>DATKIS010000635.1:0-3232 GCA_035543975.1 Pyrinomonadaceae bacterium | reverse complement strand
ACAAGTTGCCTTACGTTGCGTCCCTCCACGTATTGCATAGCGATGAAGTGGTGCCCTTCGGCTTCATCGAGATCGAAGATGGTGCAGATGTTTGGATGGTCGAGAGAGGAGGCAAGCCGCGCCTCGCGTTCAAAGCGCTTGAGGTTGGCTTCTTTGGCGGTTAACTCGGACGGCAAAACCTTGACAACCACTGTGCGACCAAGCTTCCCATCGGTGGCTTTGTAGACCGTGCCCTGCCCGCCCACGCCGAGCTTTTCGAGAATCTTGTAATTGCGTAGAGACTTTCCGATCATGATCTTGTAAAGCAAACTGTTAGTTTGCTTATCCCGACTAATGGCAAACTAACAGTTTGCTTTACTCAAATGTGGCCAGCCGTTCCTCGTTGCTGGCCGTGGCGGTGCCCACTTTGCCGACGACTATCCCGGCAGCGTGGTTTGCCAAATTCGCGGCCTCCAACTTCGTTGCCCCCGCTGAGAGCGCGGCCGCCAGCGTAGCGATCACAGTGTCGCCGGCGCCGGTGACATCGTAAACCTCCCGCGCGGTGGTGCCCACGAAAACCGGATCGGTGCCTCGCTCCAGTAGCATTATGCCGCGATCCCCCCGCGTTATCAGAACGGCGTCGCAGTTTAATTTCTGCTGAATAATTTGCGCCGCCTGATGCAAACCCTCGTCTGAGTCTTCCTCAGTATTGGTCAGTCTCAACGCTTCGTGGTGATTCGGCGTGATCAGGGAAGCCGGCTGATAGTGGGTGAAATTTCGAATCTTCGGATCGATGAGAACGGGAACACGCGCGTACGCGCTGGGTAGAATTTCGCCCAGGATACTCGGGGTAACCACTCCCTTGTCGTAGTCCGAAACCACAAACGCGTCGGCATCGGCGAGGGCCCGTTTAAGGGAATCGAGAATGCGCCCTTCGATTGGGCCATTGACCGGAGTGCGCTGCTCCCGGTCGGCGCGCACCACCAGCTGACTGTGGGCAATGATTCGCGTCTTGGTGGTTGAAGGCCTTTTCTCGTCAACGACCAGGTAGTTGTCAGTTTGGAGCGGGCTGGCTTCCTTAAGGCTGGCGCGGAGACGCTCGCCGGCTGAGTCGTTTCCCACCACCCCGATCACGCACGCCTTCGCTCCCAGGGCGACCACGTTGGCAACCACGTTTGCCGCGCCGCCAAGATGGACCGACTCCCGGCGGATGTCCACTACCGGCACCGGTGCTTCCGGCGAGATCCGAGTGACATCTCCCCAAAAAAATTCATCCAGCATCACGTCACCGAGCACGACGATCTTGCGATTCCGCATTTCGTGGAGTAATTCGCTCGCTCGCTGTCTTGTTAGTTGCGACATTATGGAATTTTAGGAAGAACCGGCACTCTCGGGGCAGAGCCACCCTGTTAGATGCTTTCTCTCAACACTCGGTCCACTGAGGCCATTACTCGTTCAACGGGAACGCGCTTAATGCATTCCGGCTGCTCAAATTTCTCGCAGGAGTAACCGGGACAAGGCTGGCATTCCATCTCTTCGAATACCATCTCAGCCGGCGCCGTGGTCCACGGCCGCCAATGGGTTCGGTTAGACGAGCCAAAGATCACCACCGACGGTGCTTTGACGGCTGCGGCCATGTGGGCGATGCCACTGTCGTTACCGATAAACAGCCGCGAGCGCGAGATGAGTGCCGTGATCTCAGGCAAAGAAAGGTCGGTGCAGGACATCACCGTCGCCGGCGTGTTTCGTTTCAGGGTCTCAATGATGTGTGTTTCGTTTGGGGTAGCGATGGCCACGATTGGCAAACCTCTGGCATTCAGCTCCGTTGCCACTCGGCCAAAGTTTTCCGGCGCCCATTGTTTGGTGGCGAAGGCCGCTGCCGGGTGAATTACAACCACCGGCGCTTCCGCCAATCCCATTTGCCGAAGACGCTCGCCTATCCGGGCAGATGCCTCTGCGGTGACGGCAAGCTCAGTGGGTGGGCCATCGCTGACGGGGATACCCGTCCATCCGAGTAGCGACAGTTGCTGTTCCACCGAATGAGTCTGGTCGCGGCCCCAAAGCAATAGCGGTGACGGAGCGAGGTGGTTGTGCAGGCCGGCGTATTGATAAGTCTTAAACCCGACCCGGTGCTTGGCGCCCGTGGCCCGCGTCAGAAACGTAGCCGTGGTTCCACCATGCAGGTTGTAGACAACGTCATACCGATTGGCGCGCAGGCGCCGGGCCACCTGGGTCCGCGATTTAAGGCTGCCGCGCGCGAAGGTGACTACTTCATTAACATGAGGAAGTCCCTCGAGCACTGGCGCCACCCAGTCTTCCAAGAGAACGTCGATTTGGGCCTGGGGGAGAAACCGTCTGAGGGCTGCGAGCGAAGAAGTAGACAGCACCGTATCGCCAATGGATCTCAATCTAACAACCAGGATGCGTCTGACCGTTTGCCAATCCCATCTGGCCGGGCCGAGCGGCTGTGGCGACTCGGCCATCCCACCCGGGCTCTCCGTTTGGAGATTCCGGTCCTCGCCGCGCAAACCATGCATTACCAGATTCCGCAATTCCGGAGACGACTCAACTATTTCGCGTAGGCTGTTCAAGTTCGCTCCGGCTGTTCATCTTCTATGGTTGCTTCGTCAATCAACATCACCGGAATGTCGTCGCGAATAGGATATACGCGTTTGCATTCGACACACTTCAAGCCGGCGCCATCGGGTTGCAACTCAACCTTTGCCTTACAGGCAGGACAAGCAAGTATCTCCAACAAGTCTTGGCTGATAGCCATCGCAGGGACCTTTCACGTTACGGTTTTCGCTCTTACACCGGTGTGCCTGCAGGGAGCGTTTGGGAATGGCCAAGCTTACCACAAAGACCACTATTTGGAGTGCGGCGGCTTGACGCCGCTTTCTGGACTTGGGGTCAAATACCCGACCTAATGGTCGCGCTTCGACGCCGGGGAGATCTTCATCGCGCGAGGCTCGGCGTCAAGCCGACGGATAACAAAGCGGCGTCAAGCCGACGGATAACAAAGCGGCGTCAAGCCGCCGCACTCCAAAGGAAGTGCCGAAACCTCTTCGAGTTTTCGCCAAACGTTGTCCGGCGTAATCTCCACCAGACAAGCCGGCTGGAATTCCGCCGCTCCCGGATACGTGCATTTCGTCTGATGGCAGGCCACACACTCGAACCCAGAGACCATGTGTAACTGATGGTTGCCGGTGGCGCCCACCAACCGAGGGTCAGTAGCTCCATAGATAGTCACCGA
>DATKIS010000634.1:0-3263 GCA_035543975.1 Pyrinomonadaceae bacterium | reverse complement strand
TGCTGAAAAAGGCCTCGGCGGTACTTTGATCAAGAATTTCTCTGTGCAACCTCTGTGTTTCTTTGTGTCTTCGTGGTGAAATTACTCAAAAAGCCCTTCACCACGGAGTCACCGAGTCCACTGAGTTGACCTGTCGTGGCCTTCCGGCAGATTCCTTGACTCCTGGTGGACGGTGCTTAAAACTTATCCATGCTCAAGAATCCCGGGACGCTCCTGATTGTCATCCTGGTCGTCGCCGTCGCGTTTGCGATCGGCGCGTATCAACTGGTGATCAATAAGTACTACTGGGGACCGAAGGGGCCGCCCAAGAAGGACCGGGAAGATCAGGAGTGAAGTAAGTCAGTCGTTGAAGTAGATTTCTGAGGTGCAAAGGGCGACGCCGTTTTTCACGGCGACGCCCTTCTTAATTCATGCGCGGACGGGATGATCTTTCGCGTATGAATAAGCTGTGTAAGCAGCGATGATGTGACAAATCCATCCGAGGGTGCCCCCGGAGCCAATCCAAAAGCCCGGCGTAATAATCAACCAAAGTATGCCGGCCAGAATCCTGCCGTTGTAGAGTTGGCCCACACCCGGGATCAAAAAGCTGAGAATACCTGCTGTAAATGGGTCGCGCATTTCGTATTGCCCTCCGCGCGAGAAATACGATACGCAAATCGGAATTGTTCAATCGAATTCTGCCAAACAAAAAGGCAGTGGCGGACACGCGGTTTTGAACTATCCAAAACGCCAGTCAGCTACTGCCTTAATTACGGCTGCCAGTTCCTAACGGAAACTGACTGCCTGCACCGCGCTCGAAGGCGCCACAGTTTCGATCATCGCCATCTCCGGACGGCTCTTCGTTTCAGAAGTAAGCAACGAGATTAAGTCCTGATCGTAGATTCGCTTCTTGCGGTCGGCAAGTTCGGTAAACCGTTCGTAGGCGCCATTGAGCTCGGCCTGAGTGAGCGAATAGCCAAGGTCCTCATAACGCAGCGAGAGCGCGTGGCGGCCCGAATGCTTGCCCAGGACCAGACTGTTGTTGGTCACCCCGACAGACTCGGGAGTCATGATCTCGTAACAAAGCGGATTGTTGATGACGCCGTGCTGGTGGATGCCGGCCTCGTGTGCGAAGGCATTACGGCCCACGATGGCTTTGTTCGGTTGCACTTCAGAGCCGATGATGGCTGAAAGCAGCTGGCTGGTCGGGTAAAGCTGTCGGGTGTCTATCTTGTTTTGAAATGCCAACTGGTCGGCGCGAACATGCATGGCCATTACCAGCTCTTCCAACGACGCGTTGCCGGCCCGTTCACCAATTCCGTTAATCGTGCATTCAACCTGACGCGCTCCGGCTTCAATCGCCGCCAGACTGTTGGCCACCGCCAGTCCAAGATCGTTGTGACAGTGGACGCTGATGGTTACGTTTCTATCGCCTACTACTCGCTCGCGTACTGTGGCCACCAGTCGCGAGTATTCGGAAGGAAGCGTGTAGCCGACCGTGTCAGGCACGTTGATAACCGAAGCGCCTTCGTCCACGGCAACTGACAAGACTTCGCAAAGGTAATCGATGTCGCTGCGAGTCGCGTCTTCAGCTGAAAACTCAACTTCTTCCGCAAAGTTTCGCGCCATGCGCACCGACGCTCGCGTCATTTCAATCACTTCGCTGCGGCTCTTGCGGAGTTTGTGTTCGAGATGAATGTCGGAGGTGGCACAAAAAGTATGGATGCGGGGATGCGCTGCCTGGGCCAGAGCTTCCGCGGCGCGGGCCACGTCTGCTTCGGAAGTGCGACAAAGCGCCGCGACTGTAGCTTCTCGACAGGCTGCCGCCACGGCTTTGACTGCGACGAAGTCTCCCTCGGAGGCAATCGGGAATCCGGCTTCGATAATATCAACGCCGAGGGCCTCGAGTTGCCGGGCCATCCGCAGCTTCTCGTCGAGATCCATGGAACAGCCGGGAGACTGCTCGCCGTCGCGCAACGTGGTATCGAAGATTGAAATCCTGTCCATGCTCATCAGCACTCCTCCGTGAAGCCCTTAATCAAGGGGCCATGCTAAGCGTCGAGGCCCCCAAAGTCAAAGTTATTATCTTTATGAAAGGATAACTTATCATGATACGATAACGCTCGGTATCACACGTCATAACCTGGGACGGTAGACGCAATGGACATAAACCAACTCGAAGTGCTGGTTACGGTGGCTCAGGAGCAGAGTTTTTCCCGGGCGGCCAAAGCGCTGCATCGCACCCAACCGGCGGTCAGCCAGGCTATCCGGAGACTTGAAGTGGAGCTGGGCGAGCCCCTTTTCGATCGTTCGTCAAAAGATGGGACACTGACTGCGGCCGGCCGAGTGCTCCACGAGTTTGCCCAGCAAATGCTCAATCTGCGCCACAATGCACACACTGCAATCAAAGAGCTGAAGGATCTGCATCGTGGAAAACTCCTGCTGAGCGCCAACGAATACACGGTGATGTACCTGCTGCCGGTGCTGCCGGTGTTCCGGGCCCGGCATCCGCACATCAAGGTGGAGGTGAAGCGTGGCCTGGCCAGCCGCATTCCATCTGAGATTCTGGGTCGTGAGTTTGAGATAGGAGTGGTTTCCTACAAGCCGACCGATTCCTCAATCGCTTCGGTGCCGGTGATGACGGACGAACTCGCGCTGATCGTGGCGCCGGACCATCCACTCGCGAAGAAGGAAATGGTTTCGGTGAAGGAGTTGGGCGCGGAGTCGTTCATCGCCCACAACGTTTCCTCGCCCTACCGCGAGAAAGTGGTCAGCACGTTTGCGAAGCACAAGACGCCGCTCAACATCTCGATGGAGATGCCGACGCTGGAAGCGATCAAGCGTTTGGTGGAACAGGGAATGGGCGTGGCCCTGGTGCCACGCTTGACGGCGCAGACTGAGATCGCTCGCAAACAGGTGGTGGCTGTAACTGTGCGAGAGATGCGTTTGGAAAGAGGCATCCATCTGATCTACCGCAAGGGCGCAACTCTCTCACACGCCGCTCGCGCCTTCCTCGCCGTCGCACGGGAGAAACGCAGCACCTAGCGTCAAGAACGACCCACCAAATTTCACAAACAGACACTAAGAACGTTCGTGACTGTTCGTGGATCGTGATCGCTCAAACCCCCAATCGGTAAGCATGATGCCTCGCAATCAATCAGTAGGATGTGCATTCACACTCATTCCTCTTTGGTAGAACGAACGACTCCGATGTGAAGACACACTACTCCTTGCTGCCGTGAGGCGGCTCTTCTTATTACCTAGTTGTTTGCAAGACTCGGAAA
>DATKIS010000633.1:0-6891 GCA_035543975.1 Pyrinomonadaceae bacterium | reverse complement strand
ATTGCCGGAAGAAAAAGGGTGATGGGGCTCGTTCTCCCAACCTCGCTCCTTCTATTGCTGGTCGCTTTGCCGGCGCCGAGCCCGACTTCTCTACGGTTTTATGGAGCTAATCTGCTCAGGAATTATCTCCACCTTGGTGAACGCCTCACGAACAGAGAGGACTACCTCCAGCGGTTTCTGCCGGGTTATTGGTCCACTCAAACCACCGTGAACGGCATGTATGCGAATGGGAAGCAGCATCAACGAGTGCTGGCGGTCGGCTTCGAAAACCTTTCCTTCTATTTCAGAGAGCGCCGGGTGGTGAACCTGGGAGACTGGTTTGGGCCGGGCAGATATTCTGATCTGATGGCGGCGGTCGATAAGTCTGAGCTGGACGGGTACCTGTCCAGACTGGAGATAGGGGCGGTGGTGGTGAACCTCACCCTCAATCCCATGAGCGCGGAGCAAAGGCAGAGTTTTACTAAACAACTCGAGCTAAGTCACTTTAGACTGCAACCCTCCGTCGAAAAGTCGGCAGCCATCTATCTTAAAACTGACTGAAGCAAAGTATCGTTTTTCGTGATAGTTCGCGGATCGTTAGTCGATTGTCGCTATCTCTTCCAACTGGCCTCGGTTGCGAAGTGATTTCTCCGCCGCCTCCACAATCCGCACAATTCTTAAACCGGCAAGTCCGTCAGTTTCAGGCTGGTTGCCATTCTCGATGCAATCAATGAAATGGAGCGCCTCAGTTCGGAGGCCCTCAGTAGCATCCAGCCGGGGTGCGTGCATATCACCGGATCGATAGCTGACCAGCAGCTCGTAGGCCGCCTCGGATTGTGGAAACAGATTCACCCCTCGGTCGTAAACCTTTACCTTCTCGCTCGGTTCAAGGTCATCGTAAACAATCATCTTCTCGCTTCCGCCAATCAACGTGCGTCGGACTTTAACCGGCGCCAGCCAATTCACATGTAAGTGCGCGATTTGCCGGTTGGGAAAGAACAGGGTCATGTAAGCCACATTTTCCGGCTTTCCGTTAATGTGGCTAATCCCGGTGGCCGAAACTGCTGTCGGCTTGATGGGCAGGACGTAATCCATGATCGAGAGGTCGTGGACCGCCAAATCCCAAATCACGTTTACGTCTGCCTGGAAGAGTCCCAGGTTCACTCGGACCGAATCGTAATAGTAGATTTCACCCAGCGTGTTGCTGGCCACGATCTCCCGAATCTTTCGCACCGCCCCGGTGTACACAAACGTGTGATCAACCATCAATACCCGATTCCGATGTCGGGCTTCTTCGATGAGGCGCAATGCCTGCTCCGAGGTTGAAGCGAGCGGCTTCTCTACCAAAACGTGCTTATCGGCCTGCAACGCTTGCAGCGCCAGGTCAAAGTGCGTCGTGACGGGCGTCACCACCGCGATGGCGTCGATCTCCGGGTCGGCGAATAGCTCTGGCGGGTTCGTGGTTGTCTTGACTGATGGATAACGAGCGTTGACCTGCTCGAGGCGCTCGGAACGCTCGTCACAGACCGCCACCACTGTGGCCCCAGGCGCCTCCATGAAGTTACGCACGATGTTGGGTCCCCAGTAACCGTAGCCGATTACTCCTACACGTATCATGATTGTTCCTTCACTCGATATTTGAGTTTTCAGGCCCTATTTCCTGGGGCTTCTAAACTCAAAAGTCTCGACAAAAACGCATGTTAACTGGCAATTCCCACCAATTTACGTTGGTTAAAAAGGTATGGTAGCATTCGCCCGTCGTAATGAGTGTATTGAAGGCGGCCCTGTTCCGGCTCTCTTGTTTTCCACCAACTACCAGCCATGAGTGAGAAACTGGACATATCGCAATTGGTTAACGCTCCCAGCGATATCGAAATCAGTCAATTGCGAGAGCGGTTCGAAGCTGCCGAACCATTTCCCCACGTGGTCATTGATAATTTTTTCACTGCCAATTTTCTCGCCCAGATTGAATCGGATTTCCCAGTGAAGGATGAAAACTATGATCGCTTCTGCATCGAGGACGGCGGGCAGGTAGGGACCAACTACGCTAACGGTGACCCCTCCACCTTTCCACCCGCATTCAAACAGCTTGACGCCCTGGTGAGGAATCGGGTCTTCCTCGACTTCATTAGCCGCTTAACCGGGATCGACAAGCTGGATTACGATCCTGAGTATTTTGGTGGAGGCATTCGTGAATCTCGATCCGGCACCTTTCTGCCACCTCATGTGGATTTCAATCACCATCCCGCAGTGCTGACACACCGGCGGATGAACTTGTTGTTCTATTTCAATCACAACTGGGAAGAGGCTTGGGGTGGAAATCTGCAGGTCCACAAGAATCCGAACGTTTTCACTAACAACGACAGCCTCGTTCACTCTTATATGCCCATCAATAACCGCTGCCTGATCTTTGAAACGTCGGAGATTTCCTGGCACGGGTTTGACCGCCTACGACTTCCCGAGGGCAAATCGCGTCGCGCGTTCACGATTTACTATTACACCAAGCATCGGCCTAACGAAGACCAAATTAAGTTTCACAATACCGAGTACGTAGAACCCGCGCTTCCGTCTCACCTGGCCCCTGGCTACACTTTGACCGAGGAGGATGTAGCGCTGCTCAGGGAGTACGTGGGGCGGCGTGATGACCGCATCCGCATGCTCTACGACCTACGGGCCGAATTGGATGCCAAGCTGCGTCACGTCTGGACCGAGTATGAGTACTATCTGAATCTAAGCAAGGCTAATTCCCGGACCAGTGCTTTGATCGTCGGCGGAGAACGGGCAGTGGGCAGATTCAAACGCAAAATACGCGATCTGAGGCCACGGGATTGAGCGGCGGAATCGAACGGACGGGCACTCGTTCCTGGACGCAAAAGTTGGCGAAGGTCTTTGCTAAGGACCGTTCGCCTTCAATTGCTCCAACCGTTCTACCTATTACGGTAGCTGTCACTGCGAATCTCCCGGCCCCGGGCAGTCTCCATTTCCGATGTAATATCTGCGGCGACCAGTCGCTCGCACTGATCAGCGAACTCGGGCGGGAAACGGCTTCCTGCGGCAGCTGCTTGTCAACGGTGCGCATGCGCTCGATGGTGCATGTTCTCTCTCAGGAACTGTTCGGAGAATGCTTGGCCTTGCCTGACTTTACGGTACGGCCTGATCTCATCGGCATTGGAATGAGCGACTGGGACACATACGCCATTCCGCTGGCCCATAAGCTTGCCTATACAAACACCTTCCTCGACAAAGAACCTGGCCTCGACATCAGCAACGTACCCGAAGAGATGGTTGGCACCCTGGACTTTATTTTGTCCAGTGATGTGTTCGAACACGTTCAACCACCCATTGCCAAGGCGTTTGAGAATGTTAGCCGGTTGCTCAAACCCGATGGCGTGTTTGTGTTCTGTGTGCCTTACTGCAAAGCCCCGGAGACTGTAGAACACTATCCGGAACTACACGATTGGCATATCGAGCAGCGAGACGGTCGGTACGTTTTGAATAACCGCACGGCCGATGGCCGAACTCAACTTTTCGAGGACCCTGAACTACATGGCGGCGAAGGCCAGACTCTGGAAATGCGGCGATTCTCGGAGATTGGGATCCGCCGGGAATGCGCCGCAGCCGGACTAAGTGTGCGCATCCATGACGATGTCTGTTTCGAACATGGGATCTACTGGGATAAGGACTGGGGCATCACAATGGCCCTCCGACACCTGCGCTGAGCATTTCAAGCCATGTTCGGCTTCACTTTTCTTATGCAGTTATTTTGGTCTACAACCGATTCCTTTGCGGATCTTGGCGATGCTTGGCGGCCTTTGCAGTAAAAACCGGATAACCGCAAAGATCGCCAGGAGTCGCCAAGGGCCGCAGAGCAAAACTGCATCAGGACCAGGGTTTCGTTGAATTTGACAGTGCCATGCACTTCTTCTAAAGTCCTAAGCCAAACATCGAGACCTTGAAATCAAAGTTCAGCTCTTAAGACTGAACGATCACAAACCTATTCAAAGCAATTCATCTGACTACTGGAGGAGCTCTAATGAAAAGGGCAACATACTTATTCCCTGTGCTAGTTCTGTCACTGACGATCCTGGCGACCAGCTGTACTCAGGAGGGTCCACAGCCAGCGGGGACTCCCTCGCAGCCAACTACCGCAGCGCCTGCACCCAAGAGTGCCCTCATGCCTACAGCTGAGGCTGTGCCTTTAACCAAAGAGCATTTGAAAACACTGGCGGCGAACCTGAAGCAGTGGAAAGCTTCGGGACATAAGTTTGCCGACATAAATAACCAGCGAGCTATTAGTGACTCATTAGTCCCAAAAGAAATGGCTGGCGAAAAGGGACTGGTCAATTTGTTCGGAGGACCGGCGGATATTAGTCTTGCCCCAGCCAACGCCGGAGTGCCTGACACTTTCCTGGTGCTCTTTTCAGGCGTGCCCAATGATGCTTGCGTCAAACTCGCCTTCCCGGCACCCGACGGCTTTGTGGTTTATGCTGGCGACTTTCTAAAAACTGCTACCAGTGAAGCCCAAGCGAATTCCCTTTGTACCACTGGCAATATGTGGTTTGTCGCAAAATAGCCTAAACGCAGTCACAATTCACGCTTCCCAATGACCTTAATCCTAAGTGCACTAAGGAAAGCGGTCAGGTATAGAGCTCAAGAGGATTAGACTAGTCAATTCAGTGCAACGGAAAAGGGTAACGGTTATTACCCTTTACCCTTTCGCACCCCTTAGGCCTTCACGCCCTCATGCCAAGGTCGGCGATCCACGCATCGATCAAAGTTAGTTCTCGCGAATCGATCAAATCCATTCTTACCAGTTGCTCGTAACAGGAACGAACATTATCACTCAAATGCGCAGCGCCTGAGGGTAGCTGAAGCTGGGAAAACGCTTCGCAGATTTTGCTGTTGTTGAGATAGCCCGGCAGTTCGTCCTGGAAATCGCGCATGAGATTATGGTCGTTGCGCTCCTGCTCGCCGGTCGGTTCGTGAAACAAGATGCTCCAACCGTTGGCCCAGGCAATTCGCTGAGCCACAAAGCTGCGCCAGATATCGGTCATGCGGAAACTGCAATAAGCAGGCAAATAGAGAAGCGGAAAAGCCTCGCGCCACCACGTTGTGTTCTGGCTGTTAAAGGGACTCCAGGTGCCGCTCTGCAGAGCCAGACGCCGATCCCTCCGGAACGATAAAGGAAGCGGCAGGATGAGGCGGTAAATCGCGTCAACATCCGGATCCGTGTCACTCAAACCCTGCTGGATAGGGCTATCAAGGTCCTTGGTCGCAAGATCCTCGAAGGCCGGTACCGGGTTATTGACCTGGTCGAGTGGCAGGCCCCGCGGCCAGATCTGCGAGTCAGTGAAATAGCGGTAGATGTTTACCCAACCGCCGACTTCCACCGTTCGAACGGTTTGATGCCGGGTACGAGGCCCCCAGAATTCGTCATAAGGAAGATTGTCGTCATCCGTTTCGACAATCAAGCCGGCCCCCGACTGCATGGCTACCAGATAGCCGATGTTCTTGCGGGCATAGTGGCGGGTTGGGCAGAGTTCCGCAAACTTCAGACCGAGTTCGCGCTGCTCTTTCAATCCAAAGAAGCGACACCCGTCAAGTTCAAATGTGTCCGGACTCGCTTCATCTCCAATGACGATGAAGTCATAACCCTTCTGCCGGCAACCGCTCGCGAGCTGCCGCAATGGGCCATTGGGTTTTGCAATTGAAGTAACAACTACGGCAACCTTATCTTCCATTAATCTCCTTGGCTATAAACCACCCTGCAGCCTCAACCGAAACAGACGCCACAAGTTACTGAACGAGTCTTTTAGTGCGCTACTGCCGACATTGTGGGTAGCCGCGCGATAGTGGATGGGAATTTCTACGATACTGAAGTGATGACAGTAGGTCTTGATCTCAGTTTGAAAGAACGGGCCGCGTGATCGAATTCCCTTATCCAGCACATGCTGCAACGAGCGGCGGGTAAACAACTCAAACCCGCTGGTCATATCTTTTAGACGCGTGCCCAACAGCCCATTGGCCAAAACTGTTCCCGCCCGGCTAATGACATATCTCTTGAAGGAACTATCTGTCACCCGCCCGCCGCGACAGAAACGGCTGCCAAACACACAGTCGTAGCCTTCACGCATCCGGGCAAAGAACAGCGGAATGTCTGATGGCTGATGACTGAATCCGGCGTCTATTTCTAAAACCCAATCCGAGTTTGCCTTCAGCGCCTGCCGGTAGCCCGCAACATAAGCGTCAACCACACACCTGTTTTCCGGCGCCCACACCACCCGCAATTCTGTCTGCTCTTGGCTTAGGGCGTCCAACAGTTCACGAGTCTTATCCTTACTCTTGTTGTCCAGGACGGCAAAGAAAGTTACTGACTTGAAGTTGTAGGCTCGACACTGTTCCAACACGGCCTTGACGAAGGAAACTGCGTTCGCCTCCTCGTTCGCCATCGGGCAGACTACGCCCAGGTTGATTTCTGAAAGCGACGAATTGTCGCCGATTAGTTCCGCCGTCATTGCAGCCATGTCGCCCGAGAAAATATCATAGAAAGGACTCGATAAGAATTAGGGACTGATGCAGTCTCGCTCGGCGACCCTTTGCGACTCTTAGCGACCTTTGCGGTTATCCGGTTTTACCGCAAAGTCCGCCAAGCATCGCCAAGACCCGCAAAGGAATAGGTTGCATATGTCAACCTGCACCCGTAACCGGGCCAAGCTGCCCTAGCCCGGATCCAACGAGAGTGGTAATCTCTCGCTCTCTTTTACCCGGGTCTTGATTTGTCCTTACTGTCTCAAGTGAAGCGGCGACGCCCTGCCGCCGACTTTCATCGCCTCGGAAACAAGTTGACTAAGCGAACCACCTACATCCTGGCGATTCTGGTTGTCTTTACAGCGGCCGCTTTCGTCACCGCAG
>DATKIS010000632.1:0-3082 GCA_035543975.1 Pyrinomonadaceae bacterium | reverse complement strand
TGCCGGTACCAAAGCTCCATTCACATAGAAGACGAACTTCAGGCCAGCACCGGCCGCGCCATCGTAAGTTAATGCCACATGCTGGAAGCTGCCCGCAGCAACCGCACCGGCTCCAGTCTGATACTGCGTAAACGTGCCGCCGCCGCTTTGGATCACGGCCCGCAGTGCACCCGTAGATGTGATGTTGAAGAAGAAACTGCGTTGCGCCCCGTCGTCTTTGTTAACGATGGTGCGTTCGTCCGTCAGGTTCGTCGGGTTGACCCAAGCATCGATGGTGAATGTGCCCGGCAAATCAACGTCGCCAACGTCTACATAGTCGTCAACGCCGTCGAACTTGAATCCATCGAGCACCTTGCCGGTTTCGTAACCTGCGCCATTCAGCGTGCCGTCCTTACCACCAGCGATGTCGCGCGTGGTGGTGTCACCAGTCCACCAGTTACTCATGTTCGCCGGGGCTGGGGTACACGTCTGCACCGGCGTCACGGTTGGATCGTTGGCGCCGCCGACTGCCGGATCGTCAGTTAACACCGGCCCGCCGCCATCGAACGCGACAGTACCCTGATTCGAAACCTGCGAGGTTCCGCTCGGGAACGGCGTATTGACCGTCACCTTGAACTGAATGTTAACGGTCTTGCCTGCTCTAACTGTGCCCAGGCAAATCGCTATCGTCCCCGCACCGCAGGTTGGGTTAATTACCGGTGCCGTGCTGGTCACGTGGGCCGCCTTAGCTGTAGTTGAACGCTCCCTGGTTACAGCAGGGCGCTCCTCTCCGGATGAAAGCGAGAGGAAATGAGATCCGTTCAGCGTGCCGGGCTCAGCGCTCGAGGCCTGACTCTTTGCAGGCAGTCTGCGCTCACCCACAGTCAGGTAGCCATACATGAGATTGTCGCGATCCTTCTCGGCGTATGAGTCAGTGAGGCCGAGTTTGTGCCCGATCTCGTGCGCGATTGCGGTAAACAGATCTATACGGCCAGCGGCCGCTGTGAATGGATTCGTGTAGCGGCGCGTTGTCGAGGACGTTGTTCCAAACTCCACGTGGTCGGCCGGCGTGGGGTCAATGAACCAGCCTTTTCCTTGCGCGTCGCGATCCACAACTATCCGGATTCCACTTGCCTTGCCAAGATACGCGCCGGCGAGATCACCAACCTCGAACCTTAGTTCGCGCATCGCCCCAATCTGTTTCGCCGTCAGGCCGGTAGCCGACCAGCGCTCCATCGCTTCTGTCGCGATCGAATCCAGGTCGGACTGACTAAGCGCTG
The DNA here is from genome assembly GCA_035543975.1 of Pyrinomonadaceae bacterium. GTDB lineage: Bacteria > Acidobacteriota > Blastocatellia > Pyrinomonadales > Pyrinomonadaceae > PSRF01. The sequence goes on along the minus strand of DATKIS010000632.1, from coordinate 1,823 downwards.
TGGCGCCGACGCTGGATGACGTTAGCCTTAAGGTATCCGTATCCTCAGCGCCTAAGGTTCCAGTGTCAGCTAGTCTGGGGAACGCAAGATCAGCCGGCAGACATTTGTCAGCAAATGCAGATTCAATGCCGCCAAGAGCGAGAAGCAGCGGCGCGCTGCTGCAAGTACTGAACCCGCTGGTGGCCGAAATTAGCAGCGTGCCGCCCCCGGCGGGATTCTGGCTGTTGACATAGGCCTCGACGTTCGGCGTCGCGGTCGAGCCACCGGGCAGCCCCTGAATGCCGAAGTCGTTGACTGTGCTGGTCGTCCCCTGCTTGCGCAACCCGATGCCCTGAGTGCCGCCGCTGCCGGAGCTGGTATTGCCAGAGATATTGAGGCAGACCGCAGCGTCCTCGGTTCCGACACCGCTTGTGGTGTTGTTGCCGGCGTCGATGCGGATTCCCGGGCGTACGCCGCCGAGCGGCGCGGCCACGGTGTTGTTCTGGATCTTGATTTTCATCAGTCCGTTGATAGCTCGCGCCACCGCAAGGATGCCGTTGCCGTCGGTCTGGCTGATGTTGTTGTTGTTGATCGTCCAGGTCAGATCTGGTGTCTCTTCGGTATTGGAGACTACGCCGTTGCCGCCGCCGATGCCCGCGGAGCCCACCGTGTTATTGGCGACGATGAAATTGTTGTTTGTCGTGACCGTCGAAGTCGCGTAGCCCGTGTTGCCGAGCCCAATGCCGATGCCGGCTGAGTGAGCCAGCGGATTGGCCAACGTACCGTTGTTCGAAATGTTGAAGTTCGCCTGGCTTCGCGAACCCGAGTTGCCGCCGCTGATTCCGATGTCGATGAACATCGTGCCCATACGGTTGACGGCGCTCTGACCTTTGATGCTGTTGCCGGTGATGTTGATGATGTTCGTCGCGTCGCCTGGCGTACCCATCGTGCCGCCGGCGCCCGTGGCCGTGCTGTTGCCGCCCTTGACCTCGATACCCGCATCACTCGGGAAATTGGTTATGGTGTTGTTGGAGATGTTGCCCTTGGTGACGTTGGAGACGGTCGAGGTCGAGCCGAGCGCCTGGATGTGAACGCCGCTGCCGAGCGATGACGCCACCGAGGTGCTGCTGGTGATGGTGTTGCCGGTGATCACCATATCCGAGATCGTTCCGTTGAAGTTCAGGATGCGTACGCCGTGGAAGCGCGCGTTAGTCAGCGTGTTGTTCGTAATCGTGACCGCACCTGAAACGTTCGTCTCCGTGCCCGCCGCCTGAACGTCGAAGGCGATGTTCGACTCGTCGGCGCCTCCGCCCGTGCCGTTGTTGTCCAGGAAGCTCTCCTGCAGCGTAAAGCTGCTCACTGCGGTGCCGTCGATACCGCTGCCGGCAGTGTTCTGAATAGCGATCCGCGTAAACGAGGGACTCCGGGTGTTGACCAGCGAAATGCCGTGACTGGTCGCATTCTGAATCGCCCCGCCCGTGCACGTCGCTGAACTCGTGCAACTGCCGCCGTTACCCTTGACGATTAGACTGCCGAGCGCGCCGGTTGCGCTAAGGACGATGCCGCTGGAGGCGCCGTTCGAGTTGACGCTGCGAAACTCTAGGCCGTTAGCGCTGATAGTAGTTCCGGTGACGTTGAGCGCGATGCCTGTGGTGGTCGTCAGCGTGTTGATAAGTCCGCCAGTCGCCGCCGGATTGCAAGGATTCTCGTCGCAGACTTCGATGGTGCCGCCGTTGATGGCACTGAAACCCGCGTTCGTGGTGGTCGCTAACGACAGGCCGCCACGGAACGTGATGGTGGCGCCGTCGTTGTTATCAAGGCTGACGCCGGCTGAGTTGCTGCTG
>DATKIS010000631.1:0-5411 GCA_035543975.1 Pyrinomonadaceae bacterium | reverse complement strand
CTTAACCAGTTCAGCCACTCCTCATGGGATCGCGGGGATTTCCGCGGGCCGTCAGGGGCAAGACGCACCCTCGTCAGCAGGTCAAGATTCGATGGTCAGAAAATTTTCCGGCGAAAGTATTGACTTTAGCTTTACCTATTGTAATATGTCCGCTCTTCGGACAATTGAGATCTGCCTGGGACTTTAATGGTCTGCCACCGCTTATCAGGCTGGTTTCGCTTGCAATCATTCCCTGGCTGTAGCTTTCTACAGGCAAATTGCGCTAAGCCGCACGCAAAGCCTGACGCCGGAATTACTTTATTGCCCTAAAAGAAGACTAATTCAAATGCGTAAGATCGATCCAAGACGTTTTCAGATTGCCAAGAGACGCACGTCCAGGGAAATCAACCGTCAGATTGCTTTGACGTTGATACGAACGCATCAGCCGGTTTCTCGGGCAGACCTCGCCCGGTTGATGGGAACACGACGCGGCGCGGCCTCGGTGTTGGTTAATGAGTTGTTAGCCGAGGGCCTGATTTTCGAAGGCGCCACCGGTGAAGGCCGCGGTCGAGGACGCAAGCCGACATTCCTTTATATCGACTCGCGCGAACGCTACGTGATTGCCGTGGACATCCGGGCCACCCGCACCTACATGATGGCCACCGATCTGATGGGCAAGCAGCTCGTGGGCATTAGCCACTTCCCTACTCATCACGATCTGAAGGACCTTATCGAGGACTTGGCCCGCCGAATCAAGTCTATCCTGGCTGACCATTCCGCGGTTGCCTGCCAGGGCGTCGGAGTGGTCGTTCCCGGTATGACCGATCCGAGTTCAGGCAAAGTTGTGCACGCCCCCACTCTCGGTTGGCGGGACGTCAATCTCAAGGACCCTCTGTCAGCGCTCGTCGATTTACCGGTTCACGTAGAAAACTCGGGCCGTGCTTGCGCTCTGGCCCAGGTATGGGCCACGCGCGGCGGCGGCCACGCCGGCGACCTCGCTTTCGTCAGCGTATCTGACGGTGTCGGCGTCGGTATTGTGGTTAATGGCGAAATCCTGCGCGGACGCCACAACATCGCTGGAGAGTTTGGTCATGTGCCGCTCAATATCGATGGCCCACGATGTTCGTGCGGCGCCACTGGTTGCTGGGAGTCGTACATCTCAAACCTGGCCACGCTCTCCCGTTACTTTGGCCGGACGGCAAACGAGTCGAAACCGATGTCGGTCGAGAATTCGTCGTTCACAATTGAAGACCTGATTGCGCGCGCGCGAAACGGCGACGCCAAAGCGCTGACAGCCCTGCACTCAACCGGACGTTACCTGGGTTTGGGTTTGGCCTCGATCATCAACTCACTCGATCCCGGCCGCGTGTACATCGGCGGGGAAATCATTGCCGCGTGGGATCTAATCGAATCCTCGGTAAGAGCAGCGCTAACCGAACGAGCTTTAACCGACCTTACTGCGCGCACCGACATCCGAACCGTTTCAATTGAAGAACATCCGCGACTAAGGGGAGCGGCGGCGCTGGTGGCAGCGCCAGCCTTCGCCGCACCAAAGGTCGCTTAGACGGCGCACTGCGGCGTCGGCCAATCGGACTGTTAGAACCGGCTTTTTTTAGATTCCACTTTTTTGGAGACAAGTATGTTGAATGTCAGGTCGTAACTAGAATGGCTACGGTGCAAAAGCCTAAGCCAAGGAGAAACGACAATGACAGGTCAACCTGAGGTCTCGAGATTTATTCCCAGCGAGTACGACATCTTCGCCGGCCTCGATGTCGATAAACGCAACATTGCCATGACATTTACTGATCACCAGACATTGATCAAGTCTTTGCGGCTACCATATAGTTCGACGCAAGTAGTCAATTATGTGCGCAAGCATTTTCCGGGGCAACGAGTGGCCTTTGTCTATGAAGCCGGGCCCACCGGCTTTGGGCTGCACGATGACCTGGTGGCTAACCACTTTCCCTGTCTGGTGGTAGCGCCCTCGATGGTACCGCGGGCGCCGGGACAACGCGTGAAGACCAATCGACTCGACAGCAAGAAACTCTCCCTGGGGCTACGGAGCGGCGAACTGCGCAGCATTCACGTACCGTCGCGCAGTTATCGGGAGCTGCGGCATCTGGTGCAATTGCGCGACACCCAGGTGCAGCAGGTAACGGCTACCAAATTACGGATCAAAGCGCTGTTGCTCTGCGAGGGAATACCTTTCCCCGAGGCGCCCCCAAGCAGCCAATGGTCAGCCCGAGTAGTGGCCGAATTGCGAGTGCTGCCTTGTACCGCGGAGGTGCGGTTTAAGCTGGACCACCTGATCGGGACGCTGTATTTTCATTTCAATTCTGCCGCGGTAGTACAGAAACGTATTCGCCACTTTTGCCAAAACGATCCGGAACTACGGCAATCCATTAGTTTGCTCATGAGTCTGCCCGGCATCGGCTGGATCGTAGCCGCGCACTTAGTGGCCAGACTGGGAGACTGGCGCGAGATTAAAAACGTCCGTTCCATTGCCAGCTTTTTCGGGTTGGTCTCCAGCGAACACTCTACTGGCGATAAAGTAAATCGCGGTTCCATTACTCGCAGCGGAGACAGTCGGCTGCGCAATAAGCTGATTCAAAGCGCTTGGGTCGCCATTGCCAAAGATCCGGAACTGCGCGCTTTCTATCGCCGCATCTTTGAGCGACATCCCAAGAAGGTGGCCGCCCGCAAAGCCATTGTGGCCGTGGCCCGTAAGTTAACGACGCGCATGTATGCAGTCTTGAAACAACAACGGCCGTATGTGATTCGGCCAGACATTTCTACAACTCCTTTGACCACCGAGGAGACCGTCGGCCCCCGGGAACGCCTCGACGCCGCACAGAGCGACCAACCGTAATTTTGGCTGGGGCATCGCTTCTGGAGACAGAGAACCCAGGGCTAGCGGGATCCGCGCCCTAGAGGGCCGCATCCTCGAGAGTGTGACGACCATTGAGTCGTGCCACGTATAGCAGTCAGTCTCTCTTCTGGTTGAAGAAAAACAACAGGGTCCTGAAGCCCGGCTGATGGAAACTATGGAAAACTCTGCGCCAAAAACGCTCCGAGTTTCCCACAGTTCCCACAGCCTCTGCTACTGGATCAATATTTCAAAGAAAGAACGCAAAAACGAAAACACTTTTTCTATTCGCAAGGCTTGACATTCACATAGCAGTGCGGCGGCTTGACGCCGCTTTCGTCCGCGGCGGCTCGACGCCCTTTTGGAGTGCCGCGGCTTGACGCCGCTTTCGTCCGCGGCGGCTCGACGCCGCTTTCTGAACTCGAAATCAAGTATCCGATTCCCAGGCCCGCTTGGACGAACGAAGCGTCTGGCGGCGTCAAGCCGCCGCTGACCAAAGCGGCGTCAAGCCGCCGCACTCCAAACGACAGTGTCGGACATCAGCGGGCTGGCCCCAGACTAGCAAGGTTGGTGGAGGCCTGCAGAGAACGAAGACTCTCGGATGACACAGCGAAGTTGAGATTATCGCTGCTGTCCAGGTGCATCGCCGCGATCCCCACGACGCGACCTTCGCTGTTGACGACCGGTGCGCCACTACTGCCGGGCAATATCAACGCGCTGACCTGGAACCGATTGCCCACACCTTGAAATTTCCAAATTGGCCCCACCTCGCCCTGGGTTAGTTTCCACTGATAACCCCGCGGGTTACTCATCACAAATATTGACGCTCCTTCTGCCGGCGCCGAGTCTGCCAGTTGAAGGACCGCCACATTCACCTGCGGCATCTTCGTTTTCAGTAGAGCCAGATCCTCTTTTTCATTGACGGCCACGACGCTTTGAATGCTCGTCGCCGAACCGTCAAACATTTCGATTTTGATCAGGGCGGCGTCTTTGACGACATGCAGATTAGTGACCACCAGATCAGCCGACACGAAGAATCCGCTGCCTTGAAGGAGCGGCTTCCCTGCTCTGTCGACGGTGGAAATAATCACCACCGCTTGTTTGACCTTCGCTATTCTCGTGGCCGAGCTTTGGTTTGTCGACTGCCCGACTGCGAGAGAAAAGACTGCACAAACGAAGACAATCATCATGGCTGATTGCCAGAAACTTCTGTCGATGCCGGGGCTGTGAGACACACGAACTCCTGGGCGCAGCCGCTAAAGCCTGCACGTTGTTATTGATTTCTAACCTTTGAAGATTGAGGAAACGCCGATTGGCGGCCACGTTCCCGTTTCCGGTGAGAGCGGGAAGTAGCAAGTCGATGGAGATTGAGCTGGATGCGGTGCGGCTTCGTTATTGTGATTGGTTTGTCCGCTAGTCAACAAAGACCCCGATCCACCCACATATGGACCAGCACGAGAAACGATGTTTAGAGGGAAACTGTTTGCTCGGCCCAGAATTGAAACTCGCGATGCTTGAGTACTTCAGCTTTCGCCAGGACTTCACCGCTGGCCACCCGTCTAACGTGCTCGAAGACACGCTTGCCTACTTCGTCGATCGTCTCAGTGGCATCAATAACTCCGCCCGCCGAAAGATCAAGATCGCGGGACATGCGTTCGAAGACGGGAGTGTTTGACGCTAGCTTGATTACCGGCACGATCGCATTCCCGATGGTTGTTCCGCGTCCGGTGGTAAACACCACCACTGTGGCTCCCGAAGCCACCAGCCCGGGCGTAGATTCCTGATCGTAACCAGGGCCCTGCATCAAGTGGAGTCCCCGCCGGATTGGCGTCTCGGCATATTCAACTACACCTTCGACGCGAGTAGTGCCGGCCTTCGACATCGCCCCAAGGCTCTTGATCGTTATGTTGAGCAACCCCCCCGCAATATTACCCGGGCTGGGATTCTGATTCAGCACCGCGCCAAATTTCGAAGCATACTCCTTATACCAATCGATCAGACGGTACACGGCCCGGCCGGTTTCAGCATCTTTCGCCCGGTTTGCCAGGATGTGCTCGGCTCCGCAAAACTCCGGGACTTCAGTTATCAGCACCGTGCCGCCGGAGCGGACCAGAAGGTCGGAGGCGCGACCCAACGACGGGTTAGCCGAGATACCTGAAAAACCGTCCGAGCCACCGCACTTCACTCCGAGGACCAGCTCACTAACCGGCACTTCCTCACGCGCAGCCCGATTAACTTCCGGCAACATACGTTCGACTTCATCCAGACCGCGCTTAATGGCCGCCTCAGTGCCGCCAATATCCTGGATGCCAATCTTGGCCACCGGTTTGTTAAATCCCTTGTCTCGCTTGAGCAGATACTTCTCAACGTAAACCAGATTGGTTTTCTCGCAACCCAGATCCATCAATATCACGCCACCGACATTCGGGTGATCGGCATAGTTGGACAAGGTTCGCAGCATAACGTCCAGGTTTGACCCGTCCTGACACCCGCATCCCTTATTGTGGGGGATGGCAACCACACCGTCGACATTTGGATATTTCTCACGCTTGTACAGTGTGAACTC
>DATKIS010000630.1:0-6442 GCA_035543975.1 Pyrinomonadaceae bacterium | reverse complement strand
GTGAAACCTGAATAGAGGGAATTGTCTGCGAACCCAGTTGCACGTTTTCTCGCTTCAAGGCTGTGACGAATAGTGTCTTCGGTTTGTTGTTCACCAGAATTGAGATCGCGCTTCGCTTGCTAATTGTCAGATCAAACATGCGGACTACATAGAAAAAGGAAAGATAATCGTGGGTACCGACCGGAATCTCGATTCGTTCACCTTTCTCCGTGGTCGCCCTGCCGTAGTCCTGATTCATGGTGAGCTTAGTGCTAACGCGCAGGCGACCCTCGCTCAAATTCAACTCAGTTTGGAATGGAAGCATTGTTTGAGGGTTGACGTACGAACTAATGGTATCGTTTGCAACGAAAAGCTTTTGGAGAGCATTCGTGGTCTCGGCATTGACCGTAAATAACAACCCATCCTGATTGAAATATTTTGAGCGCGCCCGTACCTGAAACGTTGCTCGAGCAACCGGCGCCGCTATGGTCGGCAAATACACCTGGTAGTTCAATTGTTCCCCTACCTTGAAGGGCACCCCGTCGAGTCTGCCCGGATTGGGAGAAGAGGATGAAGTCGCCGCCAAAGGCACCTCGGCTGGATTCTTTCCCGGCGGGGGATTTGGGGTGGGGATGAATTCAGAGCCGGCCAATTCAGCCCGGATTTCACCTGCTGAGGGCTTCGCTGTGATCAGGACAGGTATGTGCCTTGGATCATTGCTGAAGTAAACAAAGGCGCGATAATCACTCCCGCCGGAGGTATTCTTGATCCGCAGTTGGGCAACGATAGTTTCAAATGATCCGGCATTGGTCCTGATGACCTCCCGGCCCTTAACTTTGACTTCGACCTGATAGTCATTACCCTCGGCGGTAACGGGCAAGGCGTAAGTAGCGCCTTCGCCGAGAGGGAGTGCCCTGATGCGGTAAATGGCCGAGAGCACATCGTATGTCCCCGTACTCAAAGATATTTCCCGTGACGGCAGCGCGCCTGCGGGCCGATTGAATTCGGCCGATGTTTCTGAAGTCAGCGAAGCCTCTCTCACAGTCTGTTGGCTGTGAAAAGGTAAGCCTGAGGCGGGGTCGACATAGGAGATGTAGTCGTTGTTAATGGAAAACAACGCGGCGTTAACGATACCGGTGGTTTCAATACGACCCTTCAACTGGATGCCTTCACGGTCAAAAAAAGTGCCGCGTGCTCCTACCAAAAGCTCAACATGGGCCGCACTATTGAAATTCGCGTATGAGATATTGTAAGTGAGTTTTTCACCGACTTTATATGGAGCTGGTGAGAAAGGCTGGGCACCTCCGTCAGCGGTACTTTGGGCAAAAACTGGTAAACCAAAGGCTCCCAGGACCAATGAAATAAAGAAGAAGTGCCGAGCAGTCGCGAGTTTCAACCTTTGGGTCATCATTGAATCATAATTCAAAATGCAGTGAGAGCAAATTGCGCAGAGATTATGGCCCATCGGTTCACGGCCCAAATCTGCAGTTGTTCTGCATTAACGCGACTTAGCGCTGAATAATGATCTCCTTTCGTCCGGGTCCTACACCTACGTTTGTACACGCATCATGCAACTCTCAGTTCCGCCACTTTAACCGATGGCATTTGTCGAACTAGTTTCCATCTCCTCAACAATCTGCCACGCCGCTTTAGCGGGATCGGGCGCATCAATGATTGGCCGCCCAACGACCAGGTAATCGGCTCCAGCTGCAACGGCTTCGGCCGGCGTGGTCACTCTGCTTTGATCTCCGAGATCCGCACCCTGAGGTCGCACCCCGGGCGTCACGACAATAAAGCCCGGTTTCTCTACCGCGGAACGGACGATACCAATCTCCCGCGGCGACGCAACCACTCCATCCAGTCCAGCGGATTCCGCCAACAACGCCAAACGCTGGACCAGGCTTTCCGGGTTCAAACTCCATCCGACTTCTGCCAGAGTCGTTTGATCAGTACTGGTCAATACGGTCACACCGATAACTGATGGCTTTAGAATTCCTTCGGCTTGAGTCGATTCTGCAACAGCTTCGGCCGTTCTTCGCATCATTTCCATGCCACCGGCTGCGTGGACATTGAAGATAGCAACTCCCAGGCGAGCAGCCTCAACGCCCGCAGCAGCCACGGTGTTTGGAATGTCATGAAACTTGAGATCGAGGAAAACTCGCTCTCCTGAGTCCACGATGTTGCGAACGAATTCAGGGCCAGTCGCCGTAAACAGCTGCGACCCAATCTTGAACATCCCGGCGATTCCGCGAAGCATATCTATCAGGCGTTGCGCTTCGGCCGCAGTTTTCACATCAAGCGCTACGATTAACTTGTTCTTCGTTTTCATGTCTTTTCATCGGTTGGCGCCGCCAGTTCCGCGGCGCGGCATCCTACTGCCTCGTCGAGAGAAACAAAGCCGGCACTCGAAATAATTCGCCGCAGGCCTTCGTTAATATTCCGGGCGATGGCCGGACCCTCATAGATGAGACCGGTGTATACCTGGACCAGACTGGCACCGGCACAAATCATTTCTGCGGCATCCTCCGCAGTAAAGATTCCACCCACTCCTATTAGTGGAAGGGATCCGCCGGTCAGATTGTAGAGACTAGCAATCACTTGCGTGGCCCGTTTTCTAAGTGGAGATCCGCTCAATCCTCCCTGACCGTGCGCCTTGATTGTTTCGGTTGGTGTCTGGAGCCCGGCACGGCCGGTTGTAGTGTTGGTTGCAATCAGGCCGGCGACGTTGTTGCGTTGAGCTACGCTAACAATGTCCTTCAATTCTTCATGAGTGAGATCGGGAGAGAGCTTTACCAGAATCGGTACCACACCATGTCCTGAGCCAGCCGTGCCGATTTCATGGTTACGAGACTGCAGGGTCCGCAGCAATTCATCGAGGTGATCGGCCTGTTGAAGCTCCCGCAAACGAGGTGTATTCGGCGAACTCACATTGATAGCCACATAGTCTGCCACCGGGTAAACCAACTCAAAGCTCTTCAGGTAATCCTCGACCGCGTCTTCGACTGCCACGACCTTGCTCTTACCAATGCTGACTCCCAACACACAATCAGGCCTGCTCCGGCTCACGCGCTTCGCAAACTCTTTGGCGCCCTGGTTGTTGAAGCCGGCCCGGTTTATCAGTGCTTTATCGAGCGGGAGCCTGAACAAGCGCGGTTTTTCGTTTCCGGGCTGTGGATGGTAAGTGACGGTCCCGACTTCGATAAAGCCAAACCCAAGAGCCGCAAGCGACTCAAGAGCGATGCCGTCTTTATCAAAGCCTGCCGCCAGCCCAACCGGGTTGGAAAACGTCAATCCAAACCGGCGGATATTCCCAAACGGGCTGCGTTTGAAGCGGTCGCCCAATAAACGTTTTGTCAGGCTGGGGGAAAAGGAAAGGGAATGCAGCGCGAGCTCGTGGGCAGTCTCTGCGGGCAAGCTAAAGAGTAAAGGTCGCAACAATGAGCGATAGAGCATTGGTAGCTCTGAGAGTCTTACTTTATCAGTCGAAAACAGGAGACTAACAGAGCACTCGGACACTGACAAGGCCGCTTTCCAAACAACGGCTGAGGGATAGACCGGAACAGGTCGTGCGGTTTACTTGTCTCGCAAGATTCTTCTTGTTAGTATCCGCGCGATGGATTTCATCGAGAAAGCGCGCATCATGGATAGCCCGCGAATCAATCGCGCGCTGGCCCGTCTGGCTTCGGAAATCGTCGAAGAGAACCACGGCGCTGGGGACCTTTACCTGGTAGGCATTCGCCGTCGCGGCGTTCCGCTGGCTGAGCGGATGGCTGACAAGATTGCCGATCTCGAAGGCGACCGCCCTCCAGTGGGAATCGTGGATATCACTCTCTATCGCGACGATCTTTCAACCGTCGGCGCCAAACCGATTGTTAATCGCACCGACCTGCCGGGAGACATCGAGAACCGTAACATCGTGTTGATTGATGACGTGCTCTACACCGGGCGCACCATCAGGGCCGCACTCGATCAGCTAATCGACTTTGGCCGGCCACGCCGCGTACAGCTTGCCGTTTTGATCGACCGCGGGAAAGAGCATCGCGAACTTCCGATCCAGGCTGACTACATCGGTAAGCTGGTGCCAACAAAAAAGAGCGAGATTATCAAGGTCATGCTCCAGGAATTTGATGAAGAAGAAGGTGTGGTCATTGTCGAGAGACCCCCTGAGGAAACGACTTAAGCAACAGCGGCCAGCGATGGCCGCTTTTTTTATATCCAAGTGAGCAAATAGCAATAGCAGACAGCCGCTTTGCAGAAGAAGTCAGCAGGCCAGTTAGCCGCTGACAACTGTGAACGAAGCCGATAAAACTTTGATAACGTTACTTCGATTCGTATATTTCGTGGATCGTTCTTTTCACAGATGGGCATTCGATCCACGATAATCACACGAAAGAGTACGAAAAACTTAGTGCGAAATTCTCTGTCTGACGTTTCTGTTGATGAGTACTGACTAACGAAGTGAACTTCACACGCAAACATCTCTTAGGCATTCGCGAACTCGAAGCAGGCGAGATCACACACCTGCTCGATACAGCAGAGACTTTTCGCGAAATATCCAAGCGCGATATCAAGAAGGTGCCGGCGTTACGCGGTCGCACAGTCATTAACCTCTTCTTTGAGCCTTCCACCCGAACCAGGACCTCTTTCGAGATTGCCGCCAAACGTCTGTCCGCTGATGCGGTAAACGTGAGTGTTTCCACATCGAGCGTCAGCAAAGGGGAGACCCTGTTGGATACCGCGCGGAATCTGGAAGCCATGTCACCGGATTGCATTGTGGTGCGTCACTCGATGGCCGGAGCGCCCCAGCAACTGGCGCGGATGGGGCATGCGCCAATCGTGAATGCCGGCGACGGTTCCCACGAACACCCCACGCAAGCGTTGCTTGATGCGCTGACGATCCGCGAATACAAAGGCCGGATAGCAGGACTAAAAGTCGCAATCATTGGCGATGTGCTTCACTCACGCGTCGCCCGATCAAACATACATCTGCTGACCAAGCTGGGAGCGACCGTCAGCATTGCCGGGCCTGGGACGCTGGTGCCCGCTGAATTCGGCGAACTGGTTGAGACCGGCTTGCGGGTAGAGAAGGGAATCGAAGATGCCATCGACGGCGCGGACGTGGTGATGGTGCTCAGGATTCAGCGCGAGCGACAGGACAGCGCATTTTTCCCGTCGATGCGCGAGTATGCCGTTCACTATGGTCTCAGGCCGCAACATCTCAGGCGAGCTGCGCCGGATGCGATCGTGATGCATCCGGGTCCAATAAATCGCGGCATCGAAATAGCTTCGGAGATTGCCGATGGAAGCAGTTCGTTAATCCTCGACCAGGTGACGAATGGAGTTGCAGTACGCATGGCCGTGCTCTACCTACTGGCCGGCGGCAGTCATAGCGAGGTGGATGTTGATAAGGTCGAGACCGTGAGTCGTCGAGCGCCCAAACGCGAGGAGGGCAGGGGATGAGGATCCTAATTGCGAATGGCTACGTCATCGATCCTGCCGCCGGTATCAACGGCGGCAAAGATCTTTTGATCGAAGATGGCCGCGTTTCAGGACTACTTGAGAGAGGGCGGGAAGCGCCGGCCGGCGCTGAAATCTTCGATGCCACGGGCCTTGTGGTTGCACCGGGCTTCATCGATCTTCACACCCATTTGCGCGAGCCCGGTCAGGAATACAAAGAGACGATAGCTACCGGAGCGGCAGCCGCAGTGGCCGGGGGGTGGACCACGATCTGTGCGATGCCAAACACCGATCCGGTTAACGATAGTCCTGCGGTCACCCGTTTCATCATCGAACAGGCGGAACGCGCCCAACTAGCAAATGTCTTCCCGATTGGCGCCCTCACCAAGGGCTCAGGTGGTAAAGAGCTGGCGGAAATGGGCGAAATGAAGAATGCCGGGATCGTGGCTGTTTCAGACGATGGTCGCCCGGTGCCGAATGCGGGAATCATGCGGCGGGCGATGGAGTATGCACGCGGATTTGATTTGACCGTCGTGGACCACTGCCAGGACGCCTCCTTAACTTTGGGCGGGGTAATGCACGAAGGCCGGTGGTCGCTGATTTTGGGATTGAAGGGAATGCCCGCGGCGGCCGAAGACGTTCATGTTATCCGTGACTGCGTACTGGCTAAACTAACCGGCGCGGCAGTGCATATCGCCCACGTTTCCTCGCGCGGCTCAGTTGACGCGGTGCGGCGCGCCAAGGAACTCGGGCTACCCGTCACTTGTGAAGCGGCGCCTCATCACTGGACGATGTCAGATGAGGCGCTCGAGAACTACGACACCAATACCAAAATGAGCCCGCCTCTTCGCAGCCGTGATCACGTGGATGCGTTGTTGGAAGGGCTCAGTGATGGAACCATAGACGCGATCGCCACCGACCACGCTCCTCATCACGCGGACGAAAAAGCACTCGAATTCGACCAGGCACCCTTCGGTATTACTGGATTGGAAACGGCTGTAGGCCT
>DATKIS010000629.1:0-2424 GCA_035543975.1 Pyrinomonadaceae bacterium | reverse complement strand
GAAATACATGATGCTGGTTTATCTCGATGAGCAGGCCATGAGCGAGAGCGAGCGCGAGCATTGTTACATTGAGTCTGCCCAGCTTGCTCAAGAACTCGATTCGAGCGGGCAATTCGTCGATGCCAGTCCGCTTCATCCGGTAGCGACGGCCACCAGTGTACGGGTGCGTAACGGCAAACGGTTAGTGACTGACGGTCCCTTCGCCGAAACGCGCGAACAACTAGGCGGCTACTATCTAATTAATGCCGGAGACCTGGACGAGGCTATCCGGATCGCCGAGAGAATTCCGCCGGCGCAATTCGGCACGGTGGAAATCAGGCCGGTGATGGAAATTGCCGGCTTGCCGGAGAGCTGATTACGACGTTCGCGTGGCAAAGAGTTTTGTAAAAAACTAAGTAATAAGCGGATTCAGATGCTGAGGGTTTGCGCAAAGACTTGTCACATCCCTAGTCCGCGCCAGCGGACTACTGAAAATAGCCCAGCGATTTATCGCTGGGAGGCAAAGACACCCAAGAGGAAGTCCGAGAAGCGGACGGCTGAAACATCGGGTATTAAGGAAGAGCCTTCAGCCGTCCGCTTCTCGGACTACGAGCACTTCGCTCCCTATCCCAGCAGTAAACTGCTGGGCTATTGTCAGTCGTCCGCTCAAGCGGACTGAGAAAATCGTTTTTGTACCAAGTCAGCCCTGAGGCGAGGAGTTTTAGTATGCAGTTGAACCCTTATCTTCTTTTCAACGGTCAATGCGAGGAAGCCTTCAAGTTTTACGAGCAGGTACTGGGCGGCAAGATTGAAGCGCTGAACACTCGTGCAGGTTTACCGGCGGAAGGGGGCGTGCCACCTGAATGGCGCGACAAAGTCCTTCACGCTTACATGACGATCGGCGATACGGTGCTGATGGCATCGGACGCGCCACCGGGAAATTATGCGCAACCGAAAGGGATGTATATCTCAATCCGGGTCAAGGAGACGGCGGAAGCTGAGCGGATCTTCCATGCCCTCGCCGAGAATGGGACCGTGCAGATGCCAATCGCGGAAACCTTTTTCTCACCGCGCTTCGGTATGTTGATCGATCAGTTTGGTATCCCTTGGATGGTTAACTGCGAGCGAGCGGCTTGAGTTTAACACCGGTTCCTTCTCGCAACATCCAGCGGCCAGCGCACAAGTTTGGCCAAAGAGGTTAATGTTTGTTCGTGTGCTTTCGTGGACTGTCTTTAGGTCTGAACTCGGCTCAAAGGAGAACAAAATGGCCCCAGGAACTACTGCCGCAACCCGCCTCAAGGTTAATGATGTAGAAGCCTACTTTGCCCGCGTGCCGAAAGAAGCGCGCGCTACGCTGGAGAAGATGCGCCAGACAATCAAGGCTACGGTGCCAAAGGCGGTCGAGGTTATCTGGTATCAGATCCCAACCTTCAAGCTGGCCGACAAGCCCCTGGTCAGCATCGCAGCGTTTAAGAATCACTGCAGCTTGTTTCCCATGAGCTACGCTGTCTTGCGGTCTTACGAAGAAGAGCTCAAGCCCTACCACACTTCGAAGGGCACACTGCGGTTTTCGTTAGACCAGCCAATTCCGGCTGCGCTGGTTAAGAAAGTCGTCAAAGCCCGGATCCAGGAGATTGAGGCACGAAAGAAACGATGAGCTCGGGTTATTTCGTGAGCTTTCGTGGATCGTTCTCGTATTTGTGCGAAGCCTCGGCACGCTAAACTCGGCTTCACACACGTGGAGGAAAACTCAATGCAACCGATTACTCAACCTGCATCTGTCACGACGACGCTGCTTTGGGCTGGACGCATACTCAGCGGTCTGTCGATAGTGTTCCTGCTCCTGGACGGGGTGATGAAGATCTTCAAGCCGGCTTTTGTGGTGGAACCTACCGTGCGCCTGGGTTACCCTGAAAATGTCATCATCCCGCTCGGCGTTGTGTTAACTGTCTCCACGATTCTTTATGCGATTCCGCGCACCGCGGTGCTGGGCGCGATCCTGTTGACTGGATATTTGGGCGGCGCAGTGGCCACTCACGTGCGCGTCACCGAAGGACTGTTTCCAGTTATCTTTCCGGTCATCATGGGCGCGCTGGTGTGGGGCGGGCTATGGTTCCGAGATAATCGGCTACGTGCGTTAATGCCTCTACGTCAGGAAGGAAACTAATTATGAACATCGCGTTGTGGATTCTCCAGGTGTTGCTCGCACTGATGTTTCTGTTTGCCGGCGGAATGAAGCTCGTGATTCCACCCGACGTCATGGCCAAGATGGGATCGCCTAATCAGGTCCAACTCCCCGGACTCCTGATTCGCCTAATCGGCGTCTTCGAAGTGTTGGGCGGACTTGGGCTGATTCTGCCAGGCCTTTTGCGAATCAAGCGGGGGTTGACCCCCGCGGCGGCCATCGGGCTGGTCATCATTATGATTGGGGCGGTGGTGCTGACC
>DATKIS010000628.1:0-11369 GCA_035543975.1 Pyrinomonadaceae bacterium | reverse complement strand
TGACTTTTTCGACTTAGGTGTCCGGCGGGTCTGCGCGGTAATTAGGTCGCGCGTGGCCAGGGCTGCGGCACTCACGAGCGTGGTTGTTTTGAGAAAGTCTCGACGCGTTCGTTTGTTAGACATTGGTGTGCGGATATATCAAAAAAGGGCGGGGGCAAGCCCGGGGTCCCCAGCGGGGCATCCCCGCTGGGGTGGAAGCCCGCCTTCCTGACTTTGAGCTGAATCCTGTTGTGCTTCTGCTGTCGGCCGAATGGCTTTCAACCTAAAGCTATCGACGGAGTCCAAGAGTCTCGTAGTTGGGAAGGTGGGCTTGCCACCGCCTTTGACAACTCACTATTTTGGAGAGTCAAAGAAGTACTTCGCTACCGTAGCCGTCGATGGTTTGCGGGTCATCATCGACACCAGGATCATCAACAGCGCCGAGACAATCACCATGGGCACTACCGGCATGAAACCGAAGACAGCTGTCCCACCAGGAGTCCGGGAAAGCACTTCAAAACCCGAGAGAGACCAAATGAGCGTGGGTGGTCCGGGAGCGGGCGCGGGCACCGCATGTTGGAAAAGTGCAACTGCCACCACCGCAGACGCAGTCCACAAGGTGCTCGCCAGCGCCCCCCATTTTGTACTGCCTCTCCAGAACAACGCGGCGATAAGCAACGGTGAGAGCGCCGCGAACCCGGAGAAGGCATACTGGATCGCCAGCTCAAAGATTGTCTCCGGCGCACGCAGAGCGACCGCGTAAGCAAAAAGCGTAATCAGAATAACGAAAATGCGTCCGGTCTGTACCTGCACGGATTCGCCGAAGCGCCGCTTGCCCCCATAATGGGCGAAGACATCCTCCGTAAACATTGTCGAGAGCGCCAGAATCTGGGAGTCACTGGCCATCACTGCGGCCATGATGCCCGCACCGAGCAGCCCGGCGAGCCAGAGGGGTGCATAGCGTTGCAGCAGCAACATGATCACATCGTCGCCGGCGGCCTTTTCGCGGAGTTCGTCCCTCGCCTCGGGCTCCATGGTCTTGCCCTGCGTGGCCAGTACTCGCCGGGCTTCCTGCTTCGCCCGAATCTGCGGAACGTCGGTGACGCGGTTGGCCATCACGCCCAGAAATACGCACGGGAGCCAGATCGCCATGATGCAAAGCGGGTAGAAGATTACCGTCTTCTTGAAATGATTCATCTTCTCCGCCGTCAGGCAGAAGATCAAAATATGCGGAAAGGCGATGGCCGACAGTGGGATGAAAGTGTAACTAAAGAAGTAGAGCGGTGAGATGCGTTCGCGGGTCAGCAGCGGCGCAAAAGCGGGAGAGCTGGCCAGCGCCTGGGCCGCATTTCTAAACCCACCCATGCCGGTGCCAATGACGACGATGGCAATTGCGCCAAAAGTTAGAAATAAAATCGTTTGAAAAGTATTAACCCAGGCGGTGCCGCGCATGCCGCCGAAGAAAACATAGCCCATCACCACCATGGCCACGATCGCCCCGCCAAACCAGTAGGGCACCAGGCCGCCGCTGATCGTATGGAGCGTGGTGCCGCCGCCCATGATGCCGATGATGATGTAAGGCACGAGCAGCACTGCCTGGACCACAAAGATCACCGTCCCGATATGGCCGCACTCCCAACGGTCGCGAAACATCTGGACTGGAGTCATGAAACCGTATTTCTTGCCCAGCGCCCAGACGCGCGTGCCCACCAAAAACAACGTCAGCGGAATTACCAATCCTGACGACGAGGCCATCAATCCGAAAGTGACGATTCCATTATTGAAGGCGTGGCCCGACGAACCCAGAATGGCGAAGGCCGTCATATTGGTGCCGAAGAGCGAGAAGAGAAAGACAAACGGACCGAGCGAACGGCTGGCCAGAAAGTAATCCTCAGCTTCCTTCTTACTGGCTGCCTTCCTAAAAGCGAAGATGCCGATGTATAGAACGACGGCGAGGTAAATGAAGACGAGTATGGCTGGGATCAAGCGGCGGAGTCCTCCTTGATGCTATGCGGTTCGACCTCGCGCTCGAGGTGGGATGGCCAGGCAAATTTCACCAGCATCCACATCAGTAGCGCTGCCGCGACGGAAAAACATCCTTGATAAAAGAGACCTATGGGAACAAAACCAAAGACGAGCGGATGGGCCGTCCGCCAGTACCAGAAGTCCTGGTGCAATACGTAAAGAACAATGACAGCTATCACGAGTAGTGTTCGTTTCATAATCTAGCGTTTCATAATCCAGGTTATCTGCTTGCGAGCACTATCAGTCTTTGGTTGAAGACACCAGCCTGTTTTAAACCTGATAAAATTTTGGCGTGCGCGAAGTTTGCCATCTTCTGCGAAAAGGCGCAACGATTTACCGGTTACGTCCCCGCCGACATCCAGTTTTTCCATTTCCTGTGATTTAATTGAATGGACCCGTTCGGCCAAACGAGAGCAGGACTCAGACAGCAATGGATTGAAAATCACGACGCCAAAAAGCTATGAATGTTTTTTTTAACACCGGCAGGTGTTTCAGATCTCTGTTCAACGAACGATCCACGAAACGACACAAAATGCCACGAACACTTTCGTGTGATCCAGTGGACCCGGTCGTAGGGAGTGCCAATGTCAGCTTTGCCGAGGATTCTGCTGAGCGCCTTGGTCGGCACAATAATCTGTGCCGGCCTCAGCTTCCTGATATTTTTTCTCCTGACGGTGTTTGATAACCAGAGGCTGGGCGAGGCTTTCGCCTACGGCCTCATCGTCGGTCTTATTGGGGGCTTTGTGGGCCTGGTTATTGGCTCGGCCGTCGGTCTCGCTAATTTAGGCGTGGTCGGAGGCGGAGTTGCCGGTCTGCTGCTGACGTTAATTATCGTGCTGCTCTACGTATTCTCCGCTGCCGGGAGTTCGGGCCGTTACTTATATTTTCTGACGGAGTCGAAAATAATCCTCGTGGTTTTGGGTCTACCTTTGATTCTGACGGGCGCCGGCACCGCATTGCTCAAACGGGTGGTTGCCAATCAATCAGCAGTCAGCAGTCAGCAGTCAGCAGTCAGTAGTCAGCAGTAGTTCCCAATCACTCACCACCGCTGACTGCTGATTGCTGATTGCTGATTGCTGACTACTGACCGCTGATTGCTCCGTACCCTCAAAGAGGCAGACTCATCATCGCCTCACAACCGCGCAGCCCACGCCGATTCTCGAGTCGCAAGGTGCCACCATGGGCCTCCGCAATCTGTCGGGAAAGTACCAGCCCGATGCCCGACCCATTTGTCTTGGTCGTAAAGAACGGCACGAAGAGATTAGCGGTGTTTGCCAGGCCCAGGCCTTCATCTCTGATCCAAACGTCGACCTTGCCGTTGGTTTGAGTCCAACCGACTTCAACTGCGCCGCCAGTCTCCAGCGATGCATCAACCGCATTGCGCACCAAATTTATCAGCAGTTGCTCCAACTGCACATCGTCGCCGCGCAGAGTTACTTCCGGCCCGGGACGCACATTCACCGGCAGGCGCGTCTCGAGGCTGGCGACACGCCGTACCAGGGTGCCAATGTTCAAGGGTTCGAAACGTGGCTGAGGCAGGCGCGCTAGCTTGGAATACGACTCGACGAAACGCGCCAGTGAATCCGCGCGCGACGAAATTACTTCCAAACCCCGCTGCATGTCCTCGTCCCAATCATCTGGTCGTGGCTCCCTTCTCAAGAGATCGGCCAAACTTCCGGCCACCGACTTGATCGGCGCCAGGGAGTTATTCAGTTCGTGTCCCAGCACGCGCAACAAACGCTGCCACGCGGTGCGTTCCTCTTCGCGCAAGGTTTGACTTAGATCCGTCAAAACCAGCAACTGGTGCTGGGCTCCGTGTTCGCGAAACGTGCTGCGCCGAATATCCCAACGTCCCACTCCGCCGGGAAAGACCATTTGCATCGTGTGTTGACCGCTGCCGTGTTCGTGATTGAGACATTCAGTCAGGCCCAACTCGTCGCTGGTGCGACCCAGCAGCCTGGTGGCCGGTTGGGCCAGCAGCCTTTCCCCCGCCCGGTTTACCAGGCGCAGGCGTTGTTCGACATCGAAAGCAAAGACCGCCACATCAATCTCCGCCATCACCGTCCGCAACAAGGCGGTCGCCTCGAGTGCGCCGAGTCGCTGCTCACGTAGCGTCTGGCCGAGATCATTAACCTCGAGCATCACTTCGCCGAGAGCGTCGCCAGTCAGCGCCCGCCGTCCCCGGATGGAATAGTCTCCTTCGCGAATCGCGGCCAGGATGTTGGAAAGAGTTTGCAGCGGCCGAACTATCCGGGCCTTGAGATTGAAGGCCACACCGAGCCAGGCGAGGACCAGGAACAGATCAACGGTCCATTGCACACGGCCGGAGTAGCCGCCGAACCACAGCAGGAAGGCGCAGGTTGCCACCGAAGGCAGGCCGGCAGCCACCGCCAGGATGGTGACGCGTCGCTCGAACGGCATCCGCCCCCCGCGCTTAAACGCAGGATCGAGGCTGGGTATTGGCGAGACGTCTTTTGGTTTGAGTGGGGTACTCATGGAAATGATGAGTGATGAAGAGTGAATGATGAACTATGAATTATGATTGATGAATTATGATTTAGACTCTTAATTCCCAATTCCCCGTCGTTCATCATTCATCACTCATAGTTCATCATTCGTACTCATCAGGTTGTACTTCTGCAGCCGCCGGTAAAGCGCGCTGCGACTCACACCCAGCGCTTCCGCCGCCCGGTTGGCGTTGCCATCTGCCCGCGCCAGCGCTTTCTTAATCAACAACCGCTCCGCCTCTTCCAGACTCATCTCTTCCAAACGAGCCGAAAGACGCGCATCGGGAGTGGACTGCAGCGCGAGGTCAAACGCGGTCACGGAATCGCTGGAACTCATCAAGACCGCGCGCTCAACCACGTGATCCAACTCTCGCACATTACCAGGCCAGGCGTGCGCAAGTAGCGCTTCCAGCGCCTGCGGAGTGAATTCCATCTTCCCGCGGCGGTAGCGTTCCGTATGTTTCATCAGGAAATGTTCGGCCAGCGCGCGAATGTCTTCACGACGGTCCCTGAGCGGCGGCAGATGAATCTCAACCGTATTCAAGCGAAACAGGAGATCCTGGCGGAAACGACCCTGGGCCACTTCGGTGTGCAAATCGGCATTCGTGGCCGACAGTACTCTGACATCTACCTGGCGCGTTTTCGAAGAGCCCACGCGTTCAAACTCGCCGGTCTCTAAAACACGCAATAGCTTTGGCTGCAGATTGAGCGGGACGTTGGCAATCTCGTCCAGCAACAAAGTGCCGCCATCAGCCAGCTCAAATCTGCCTACCCGGTCCGTCTTCGCGTCGGTGAAGGCGCCGCGCACGTGGCCGAAGAGTTCACTTTCGAAGACGCCCTCGGCGAGCGCGCCGGCATTGAGCGACACCAGAGCTTTTTCCGAGCGGGCTGAATGCCGGTGGACAGCGCGCGCGATGACTTCTTTGCCGGAACCATTCTCGCCGGTGATCAGAATGTTGGCGTCGGCGGGCCCAATCCGCTCGACCAACCTCAACACTCCTTTCATCGCCGCCGACTCAGCAATGATTTGCGGTCGCGAGGCTACCCCGTCGGCGCCGTCCCGCAGCGCGCGGTTCTCTAATTCCAGACGCTGCCCGCGGCGCAGTGCGGCAGCCAGCTCAACTTGCGTGCGCACCACGGCCAGCAGTCGGGCATTGTCCCATGGCTTTTGAATAAAATCTCGGGCGCCCCGGCGCATCGCTTCCACGGCTAGATCGACGCTGCCCCAGGCAGTCATCACCACTACCGGCAACGCAGGATCGGCAGATTGGATTCGCGTGAGCAGGTCGAGACCTTCACTCCCGGAAGTCGTATCGCGGGTATAGTTGAGGTCGATGAGGACGACTTCCACTTCCCGCGTCTCCAGGGTTTTCAACACTTCCGCCGGCGACGACGCAGTTTCGATTTCAAAACCCTCGCCTTTTAGTAACAGGCGCAAGGCCGCCAGGACGTCAGCTTGGTCATCGGCGATGAGAATTCTCGGCATCTTTAACCTGGTTTCAAGCAGTTTAGAGTTCAAGAGTTCAAGCTTTGGCTTGCGCCCGATACTGGAAAACACAACCTGAAGGCTGAACTCCTTACTACTTGAGCTCAAGTTAACCCGGAATCTTGCGCTTGCGAAGACTGGCGGTGGTCCCGTTCATTCTACCTTTTATCACGTCGAGCGCACGCCTGACGCCGCCACGCACCCGTTTATCCGGATCCTTGCGGGCGGCGATGAGCAGGTCCACTTCCCGATCGCCCGCTGATGTACCCAACGCGAATGCGACGGCGTCTCGCACCTTAACATTATCTTCTTTCAAAGCTTCGAAGAGCGGCGGGAAGAAATCTTCTCCGCTGCTTCCCTTCTGCGCCAGGGCCATTGCTGCCTGCTCACGCACTTGCCAGGCATCGTCTTTCAACCTGGCCACCAGCGCCCAGATCACCAGATGCTTATTGCCTCCACGCTGAAACAGTGCATAGGCAGCCTGGGCTCTAACTTGCCAGGCCGGGTCGTACAAAGCAGTGATTAACTGTTCCACCGCCTCGCCGTGATGGGCCAACGCCCAGGCTGCGTTTTTGCGAGCGCGCCAATTCTCGTTCAGCAATAGCGCGTCCTTTAGCGCTGCCACCGCCGGATCACCTATCGCCAACAGGGCCAGCGTAGCGGCTTCGCCCGGCGAGGGATCATGCACATCAGGGTAACGCGGCTGCCACTGCTCATCCTCAAAGGGCGCCTGGTGACCACAACTCTCTGCCGGTTTAATTGCCGCACCATCGCCTAACAATGCCACCAGCTTTGGGATCGCTGCAACCGCGCGCGTCCGCATTTTCCCCAGCGTGCAGGCGGCGAAAGCGCGGGCTACCGGGTCAGATGAACCGAGGGCCACTATCTGTTCCCGAACATCGCTATCCAGCTTTGCGGGTCTAAATGCAGTTGGCGACGATTGCGCGCCGGCGGTCGCGGCCGCTCCTGAGGCAAGAACGGTTAGCAGCAGCGCTGCTATTCTGAAGGTCTTCGACAAGCTGGGCATGTTTGCTTCTCCTTCAACTATTCGGGCGATGACTATTCGTAGCGCAGCGCCACCAGCGGGTCGACCTTCGTCGCTCGGCGCGCGGGCACATAACAAGCAACAAGAGTGATCAGGAACAACCCGACTGAGACCAACGCAAACGTCGTCTTATCTGTGGCAGTAACTTCAAACAAAAGACTCGCGATCAGTCGAGTTAATCCAAACGATGCTGCCAGCCCGGCAACCACTCCGATCAACCCAAGCGCAATTCCCTGCCTTACGATCAGGCGCGATACATCTCTTCGTTGAGCGCCCAAGGCCATGCGCACGCCAATTTCATGTGTGCGCAGCTGGACGGAATACGATATGACACCGTAAATCCCTACAGCCGCGATCACCAAGGCAACTAATGAAAAGACACCGAGCAGGGTGGCATTAAACCGCGATCGGGCGATCGACTTAGCCATCAGGTCATTCATTGTGATCACCTGACCCACCGGTTGTTCAGGATCGAGGTTGCGAATGACTGCGCGAGCTGCAGATGCGATAGTGGCCGCTTCGCCTCGCGTTCGAATCGCGAGCGTCATGGACGAGGTGGTCAATTCAGGATGGGGCCAGTAGGCCATCGGCTCTATTTCCGTGTCGAGTCCCATGTGTTTGCTGTCACCAACCACGCCGATGATTTCCGACGCCACGTTCGGGTCTTTCATATGGATCGTGACCCGCTGGCCGAGCGGTTCCTGGCCGGGCAGGTTCTTCCGCACAAACGCCTCATTAACGATTACCACGTGACGCATCTCCGTGGCCTCTTGCTGAGTGAACAGTCGGCCCCGCTTGAGCGGGATATGCATCGCCTGCAGGTAGTTTGCATCCGTCACGCAGACGCCGGTACTCAACTCCTGACCCGGCGGCAGCTTTGGTTGTCCCTCAATCTCGACGCCGGTGCCGGAGTGTGGTCCATTGAAAGGCAGGTAATTAATTGCGCCGGCCGTTTCGACGCCCGGAAGCGCCCGCACTTGTTCAATTGCTCGCTGGTAAAAATTAATCACCTTGGGATCGGTGTCATATTTTGACCCTGGCAGACTGAGTTGCATCGTCAACAAGTTGTTGGGCTCAAACCCTGGAGTCACTGACTGCAGGCGATTAAGACTCTTCATGAGCAACCCAGCGCCCACCAGCAGTACCAGGGCCAGCGCGATTTGCGTCACCACAAAGAGGTTTCGCAGGCGCTGACTACGCGCCCCGCCGCCGATATTTTTTCCACCCTCTTTCAGCGAAGCGTTCAGGTCAAAATGCGCAGCCTCAAGAGCCGGAACCAGACCGAAAACTATGCCGGTCAGCAGGGCCAAACCAAAAGTAAAACCCAGGACCGGCAGGTTGACGCTGACGTGACGCAGGTCCATCAATCCGCTCGGGCTCAGCGCCACGAGGGCTTTTGTTCCCCACCACGCCAACAGCAAGCCGAAGCTGCCGCCAAGGAAAGCCAACAGCACGCTTTCCGTGAGAAGTTGCCGGGCGATTCGCCAACGACTCGCCCCAAGCCCGGCTCGTAAAGCGATCTCTTTTCTGCGTGAGGTGGCGCGGGCCAGCAGCAAATTCGCCACGTTCGCACAGGCGATCAGGAGAACAAAACCAACCGCTCCCAACAGAACCAACAGCGGCCGGCGGATTTCACCAGTAAGTTGAGTCCGCAGCGGCACAACGGTGACGCCCCAATGGGTATTGAAGTCGGGATATTGTTGTTCCAGCCTGGCGCCAATGACGTTCATCTCATTTTGCGCCTGGGCCAGGGTCACGCCGGGTTTGAGTCGTCCTACAGCTCGAGCGAATCGGCCGCGCCGCTGGCGCAGCTCGTTTGAGACTTGCCATGGCGACCAGATTTCTGGGGCCTTCTTAATCATTGAGCCCTTTTGCACATGCCAGCCAACATCCGCCGGGAGGACACCAATGATCGTGTTCGGCTCATTGTTAATGGTGATCTTGCGACCGACAATCTGAGCGTCTCCACCAAAACGCCGCTGCCAAAGGTCGTAACCAATTACTACAACTCTCTCCTGGCCCGGCTTACCGTCATCGGATGCGAAGGTGCGGCCCTGAATGGCATTTACCCCAAGCACGGAAAACAGATTGGGGGTGGCTATCTGGCCAGCTACTTCCTCCGGTTCACCATCACCGGTGAGATTTCGGTTCAAGTCGAAAAACGCCGCCATATCTTCAAACACCTGGTTCTGGTCTTTCCAGTCGTAGAAGTTGCCGAGGTTAATCACGTTCTGAGCGTTGGCTGGGCGCTTCTCCCAGACGACCGCCAACCTCTCAGCATCGGCATAGGGCATTTCTCGAATCAACACTGCATCGACCACGGTAAAGATCGCGGTGTTGGCACCGATGCCGAGGGTTAGAGCAATGATCGCCACCACCGTGACTGCCGGGTGCTTCACCAACATCCGAGCGCCGTAGCGCAGGTCTTGCCAAATGATTTGCATAGGTTCTCCAAACTCACCATGATAGGACGTATAGATTCGAGAGGTCCTGAAAAACACTACCCGCTAACGCAGGTGTTTCTGACATCTACTCATACCTAAGGGCGACTATCGGATCCACGTGTGTGGCGCGCCGCGCAGGTATGTAACAAGCAACCAAAGCCAGCAGCGCCAGCCCGGCAGAAACAGCGATAAACGTAGTGGCGTTAGTTGGCTTAACGCCGAATAACAGACTGGCGATGAATCGCGTCAGAGCAAATGAACTTATCAACCCCAGCCCTACCCCCACAGCCACGAGCAGCATGCCCTGGCCGATGACCAGCTTGAATACGTCGCGGGCTTGAGCTCCCAGAGCCACCCGAATGCCGATCTCGCGCGTTCGTTGGGCCACCGAGAAAGCGAGCACGCCATAGAGACCGAGTGCGGTAAGTAGCGTTGCCAATAATCCGAAAGCGGTGCACAACCAGGTGACCAAACGCTCCTGGGTAATCGACTCGTCAATCTGCATCGCCAGCGTCTTCACACCATAAAGCGGCAGGTGAGAGTCGAGCCTCTGCACTTGTGCTCGGACCAGGTCAGCCAGCGCGGTTGGCTCGCCCGCGCTTTTGATATGCATCGTCAGGTCGAAGAGTCGCGGTTGTTGCGCAACCGGCAGGTAGAAGTGGCGGAGGGCCGGTTCGCGCAGGCTGAGATATTGCGCATCCTTCACGATGCCGATAATTACCGTATCCGCCTGGTCGCCAGTTCCGATCCTTTTGCCGATTGGATTGGCGTCGCCGAAGAAGTGATGGGCCATCTTCTCATTGATAATCGCTACCATTGGCGCGTTTGCCGAATCCTGATCGTTGAAATCGCGGCCGGCGACCAGCGGGATGTCGAGCGAGCGGAAATAGTCTGGCGAAACGAGCGAGTTCTGTGCGTTTACTCGTTCGCCTTCGCGCGGCTGGTAACCCTCGATCACCAGGCCCAGCTGGTCCCAGCCACCGGAGATCGGCGAGTCAGACGACAGACTGGCTGCCTGCACTCCGGGCAAGGCACGCAAGCCCAGCAACAAATCTCGATAGAAGCTTTGCGTCTTTTCAGTTGAATAACCATTGAGGCTTGGGTTGATGCCGGCTATCAGCACATTCGTCTTGCCAAAGCCGGCATCGACCCCTCGCAGATTTTGCAGGCTCGTGAGAAATAGTGCGGC
Organism: Pyrinomonadaceae bacterium; assembly: GCA_035543975.1. Lineage (GTDB taxonomy): Bacteria > Acidobacteriota > Blastocatellia > Pyrinomonadales > Pyrinomonadaceae > PSRF01. The sequence continues at coordinate 694 of DATKIS010000628.1, read as the reverse complement.
CCCGATTAAGAGCGGCAGTGAAAGGGCTACCTGCACGAGGATCAGACCGCTGCGCAAGCTAAACAGCCCGCCGCCGGAAACGAAAGTGCGACTTGCCGCGCTCTGCGACACGCTCGCTTGCCGGCGGGCCGCACGCACGGCGGGAAAAAGTCCTAATGCCAATCCGACCACCAGGGAAACCAGCAACGTGAACGCGATAAAGCGCCAGCTCAAAGGCAGGTTGAGATTCATCCGATAGTCCGGAGGCATAAACCCGAGCAACGCGCTCTTTACCCACGTGGCCACCAAAACACCCGCCGCCGCGCCCAGCACCGACAACAGAATTGCTTCGGTCAACCATTGACGAAGCAGCCGAATTCGCCCCGCCCCCAGTGCCAGCCGCACTGCTATTTCGGGTCCGCGGACCGCGTCTCGCGCCAGCATTAAGTTAGCCAGGTTGGCGCAGAGAATCAGCAAGACGATGCAAGTGGCGCCGAAGAGCAATAACAAGGGCGTCTTCATTTCGCGTTGGAGACGTTGATAACCCTGGCTGCCCTCGCGCAAGTGAATCGTCTTAGCCAGGAATCGCTGACGCTCGGTAGCGTTGGTATCGGCTGGTAGCTGTTGGGCTTCAGCTTCGCGAATATGTTGGTAAAGCAGAGCGAGCGAACTTTGGGCCTGGGCCGGAGTTAGTCCATCACGGCGGCGGGCCATC
>DATKIS010000627.1:0-2617 GCA_035543975.1 Pyrinomonadaceae bacterium | reverse complement strand
AGATTTGCAGGAAGTAGATCAATCCGAGGATTGATACGAGCCCCGCCAAAGGCGACTCGCGGAATATCTGGAGCTTTCGCCGTTGCACGAGCATCGCGAAAGCCATCAGCGTGATTAGTGGAGTTACCACGTGGATCGGATCGGTTTGTGAGTAGGGCAAGAAGAGATATTGGGCGCGGCGCAGGACCCCTCGCAGCGGTTCAAACAACATCATTCCGAACAGTCCAGCTTCAAGACTGACAAACAGGGCCATTGCCAAAGAGCCGGCAATCGTACCGAGGCCCAACCAACGAAGCGCTTCACCTCCGGCGTTTACCGACCAGGCTGCGAGCGCCGACAAGGGCAGTGTGACCAAGGGCCACAGCTTGAGTGGGCGCCGCGGCGCACTACTTTGGATAACGACTTGGCTCATGATGGGTGACTCGCACCGAAATCAATGCAAGCGAGCGCCTGCGGTCCAGGGATGAGTCGGTGACGATTCAGGATCACCTGGCGACGGCCAGCCTTGGCCAGGCACGAGCAGCGACCGTGGTGGACAACAAGCGGGCGCCGGTTGTCAGTTCTGCCGAACAGGATGAGGGGGCGACCGAGCCAAGAAACTGCAAAACACGAAAGGCAAAGACGCTCGAATCAAACTTTTCGGCGTGCCGGCGCAGCACCTGCTGGTCCCACTTCCGGCTCTCAAACTTCTCAATCGCATCAACCAATGAAGCACTGGTGGGTTTCTTGAAGAAGACGCCCGTGCGGCCTTCAATCACGGTTTCATTGGCACCGCCTCCACGGAAGGCAATGACCGGTCTGCCAGCAGCGTTTACTTCAAGGGGCACCATGCCGAAGTCTTCTTCGCCAGGGAATATAAGAGCCCGGCAACGACTCGCGTAGTGGTTTACCCGTCCGTCGGGCTGGCGACCAAGAAATTCCGTTCTAGGACCGGCGAGTTTTTGCAGCCGCTCGCGATCGGGTCCATCTCCGATGATTATCAAGCGGCGGCCGAGACGCTTGCATGCTTCGATTGCCAAATCGATTCGCTTGTATGGAACCAGCCGGGAGAGTACCAGGTAGTAGTCATCAACCTGCGACGACATCTGGAATCGATCCACGTCTATCGGCGGGGGAATAACAACCGCGTCACGATCGTAGATCTGCTTGATACGATCTGCCACGATTTGTGAATTGGCGATGTAGTAGTCGGGCTTGCGGGCGGCGCGTAAGTCCCACTTCTTGAGTCCCCACAGCGACAGGGGCAATAGCGATTTCGTCAGCGCTCCGAACTTCTCGCGGGCGGCATAGTCCTCATAGCGCCAGACCCAACGCATCGGTGTGTGACAGTAACAAACGTGAATAGCGCTGTTGCGTCGCTTCACACCTTTGGCGTACCCCGAGCTGCTACTGAAGATCAGGTCATACTCGGAGAGATCAAAGTGCTCTACCGCCCACGGGTAAAGCATAAAGTATTGCCGAAAGCGCCGCTCGATCCCCGGTAGGTGTTGCATCGCGGAAGTGCGAATATCCGCGCCTCGCAATTCCTTCGGCAAGCGGTGAGGCAAAGCGACGGTGGTGTAAATGGGGGCCGCCGGAAAAGAGTCGTGCATGGCAGCAGCGACACGCTCAGCACCGCCCATCTGAATGAAGTAATCGTGTACGAGTGCAATCTTTGACAATAGACTTAACCCTTTCTATTACTTCTTTATGAAACTCGGAATCGAGGCAAATCCCCAGTGAATCAGCGCCTGAATTGGAGGTGTAGCGAAGGAAAATGGCGCGAGTTTAACCCGCAGCCAGACAGCTCTGCGACGACGAGAACACAAGTTGACGAGGGGTTTGAGACTAAGAGATTCGAGCGTGGCTGCAGGTACAACGATGCGATTGATCCGGCGCTAATCCGCGCGACGGCTGTGGCAGTTTGGACTTTCTCAGCTTGCTCCGCGCGCCAGGAGAATCGCGGGAATGGTCCTAAGCAGGATCTTGCCGTCGAGGCCGAGCGACCAGCTATCGATGTATTTCAGATCGAGCTCCATCCATTGTTCGAATGACAGGTTGCTGCGACCCGAAACTTGCCACAGACACGTCAATCCGGGCTTTACGCTGAAACGTCGTTTTTGCCAGGCTACTTCCATTCGCATCGCGTCGCGAACCGATAGCGGTCGGGGACCAACTATGCTCATGTCGCCGAGGATTACGTTAAGGAGTTGTGGCAATTCGTCGATGCTCATCTTGCGCAGCCACTTGCCAACGCGTGTCGTCCGCGGGTCGTTGGTGATCTTGAAAATTGGACCAGACTTTTCGTTCAGGTGCTCAAGTGCTGCCATCCTGGCTTCGGCATCGATGCACATCGTCCGGAACTTGATCATGCGAAAGCGTCGCTTGTTAAAGCCCACCCGTTCCTGGATAAAGAACACCGGCCCCCTCGAATCAAGCTTGATGGCGATGGCTACGAGCGCCAGGATCGGAGACAAGACAGTCAACGCGATGGCTGCCACCATGATGTCGAGCATGCGCTTGATCTCAGTCCGCCAGGTCACTGGCGGGGCGCTGTGCAACGAGAGTAGCTGCGTACCCTCAAACTCCGACGGGTGAGACCGGGCGAGGCGGTGGGGAAAATGGTCGGAAAACAAGT